>JBKJMC010000162.1:0-3167 GCA_046596615.1 Ilumatobacteraceae bacterium
CGAGTACGCGCCCTGCCATGCCGAGAGGGTGCGCTCGAGGCGCGTCTCCCACGTTGCGCCACCAGAAGATGCCAGCATCAGCGTGATCACTTCGGAATCGGAAGATGCGGTTAGTCCGAAACCTTTGGCGAGAAGTTCGTCGCGCAACTCTGGTGCGTTGACAAGGTTGCCGTTGTGGGCAACTGCGAGCGGGCCGTGCATCGTCTCGACGAGAAAAGGCTGGGCGTTGCGCGCGCCAGATGCGCCGGTTGTCGAATAACGCGTGTGGCCGATCGCGTGCATGCCGTGCAGCGGCGCGAGAGTTGCCGGCGTAAATACCTGCCCGACCAGGCCGACCTCCTTGTGCAAGCGAGCCTGCTTGCCGTCGGCGACGGCGATGCCGGCGGCCTCCTGGCCGCGGTGTTGCAGCGCGAACAAGCCAAAGAACGCCATCTGTGCGGCGTCGTCTTGTGTCGAAGACACCGCCAACACCCCGCATTCTTCGCGCGGCGAGTCGGATGAAAATATTTTGTCGTTAGGCACCGCGTGTCTCGCTATCTGCTGATGTTTTGGTAGAAATGGTCGTTCGCAATTTCATAATAGGTTCGCCTTCCGCAGGGCGGAGGTGAGCCGCGGTTGGATGGGGTATTCGCCCGGTACGAACGCAGTTCCGGTGAGCCGCTCGAAGGCGGCGATGTAGCGCGTTGTAGTTGCCGCAATGACGCCCGGTTCGAGCACGGGCGGCTCGCCGTCGCCGCGGTAGCCGACCGCGGCGAGCGCCAATCGAATCGGCTCCTTGTCGAGGCTCTCTGGTTCCTTGCCTCCTGCCAAGCGCTCGGCCCACGAAGATAATTCCCAAAAGCGCGAAGAATCCGGCGTGTGCATCTCGTCGATGATGATCACTTCGCCGCTTGGGAGAATCCCAAATTCGTACTTGGTGTCGGCGAGCAACAGCCCGGCGCGCTCGGCGACTTGCTGGCCGAGCGCAAAGAGTCTTAGCGCCGCGCTCTGCACCGTGTTCCAAGTTTGCCGATCGACCAGGCCTTTGTCGACAACTTCGGCGCAGGTGAGAACCTCGTCGTGCGCGCCCGCTTCGCCCTTGGTAGTTGGTGTGATTATCGCCTCCGCCAGCAAGGTATTTTTTTTAATACCGTCAGCGAACTTGTATCCGTAGATTTCGCGCTTGCCCTGCTCGTAGAGTTTCCAGAGGCTCGTGCCGGTCGAGCCCGTCATCACGCCGCGCACGATTACCTCGACGGGTAGCGGCTGCGCGCTAACTGCGATCGTGGCGTTTGGGTCAGGCACTGAGACAATGTGATTGTTGATAATGTCACGCGTGCTGGCGAACCACCACGCCGCCAATTGGTTGAGCACCTGACCCTTGTACGGCACTACGGCCACGATCTGGTCAAACGCCGAGAGCCTGTCGGTAGTAATAAAGATTCGGTTCTCTCCTGGCAATTGATAAGACACGCGAACCTTGCCGACGCGACGGTCTGGCAACGGCAGCGCGATATCTTGGCATGGTTCAACTACCAGCAATTGATACTCCTTGCTTGAATAGGTTTAGTCCGAGCCCGTCGCGCTTGCCGCGATGAAATTGCGGGTGTTGTCGCGCCACGATGTGATTCTCGGGGTGGGGCATCAATCCGAGCACGAAGCCGCTCTCGTCGCAGATGCCCGCAATCTCGCCTCGCGATCCGTTTGGGTTCGCTGACGAATAGGTGAGCGCGACTTGATCGTTCTTCTGCAGCGCGAGGAGAGTCTCGTCGTCGCAAGTGAAACGACCCTCTCCGTGGGCGATCGGGCAGTAGATATCTTGTTCGAGCCCGCGCGTCCAGACGCTTCGCTGCGAGACCGGTTTGATCCGCACCCAGCTGCACCGAAAACCGCCGCTGGCGTTGTGGCCGAGGGCAGCCGCGTGCCCGACGCCAGGCAAGATGCCCATGCGTACGAGAGTCTGAAACCCGTTGCATATGCCGATGATCGGCGTTGACCTAGCGACCGCGTTTTGCAGCGCATCACCAAGCGCGTGCGACAACTCGAGGGCGAACAATCTTCCGGCGCCAAGCGCGTCGGCGAAGGAGAATCCGCCAGGGATCACGATCATCTGCGACCTCTCGATCGCCGTCGGCTGATCTGCGAGTTGCTGCAGGTTCAGCGAGGTCGCGTTTGCGCCTGCCTGCTCGAGCGCGAAGATCACGTCGGGGTGGCGGTTGGTGCCCGGGGCCGTGATAACCAAGGCGCTCGGGCGCGAACTCACGAGTGCGTCGACCAGGCTCGAAGTAGTTCTGCGATTTCGATTACGGTGCCGTCGGGGAGCACGAGTTGTTGTTGGGTCGTCGTCGCGCCGATGACCGCGCAGTCCGCGATCATCGAGCGCACCGCGGCGACGTCGCCGGGGGCGACTTCGACAACGAAGCGGCCGAGAGACTCGCTGAACATAAGGATTGCCGCACCGTTTTCGGAATCGTCGCTGGCGTCAATTCTCGCGCCGATGCGCCCCGCGATGACCATCTCGGCGATTGTCACGCCGACGCCACCCTCGCTGCAATCGTGGCACGACTTGATCAGCCCAAGTTGCATCGCGGCGTGTAACGAGCGGTAGCGCGACGGCGCGGCGCCGTCGAACTGCGGCACGGGGCCACACGACGAAGGCTTGCTCTGCGTCTGGCCGTTCGTGGCGCGAGCGGGGTCGAAAATCATCGCGGCGTGCGAACCGCCAAATTCGGCGCCGGTGTTGCCCAGCAGCAGCAGGGTGTTGCCGGGCGACTTGATGTCGGCTGTAACCGTTAACAACGCGTCGGGCACATGCGCGACCGCGGTGATCACGAGAGTCGGCGGCACCGAATGGCGTTCGCCATCGTCGCCCATGTATTCGTTGTTCAGCGAGTCCTTGCCCGACACGAATGGCGCGCCAAAAGCCAGCGCGCCCTCGCAACAACCGTCGACCGCGGCTAACAACTCGCCGAGCGTGCTGGCGCGGCGCGGATCACCCCACGAGAAGTTGTCAAGCAGCGCTACGCGGTCCGGGTCTGCGCCGACGGCGACCACGTTGCGCATCGCTTCGTCGATCACTGCCAGCGCCATGCGTTGCGGGTCGAGCACGCCGTACCACGGGTTCACGCCGATGCCGACGGCAAATCCAAAATCTTCGAGCGGTTCGGCGATCACCACGCCGTCGCCGT
>JBKJMC010000239.1:0-8155 GCA_046596615.1 Ilumatobacteraceae bacterium
ACTCGGGTTTGCACGAGCGGGGCCATCTTGGCAAACACGTCGGCATCGAACCGCTCGCTGGGCCACGGAGCCGTCTCTGAGATGAGCACCGGCTGGCACGCACTTATGAACTCTTCGATCGACATTAAGCGGATGTATTCGCCGTTGAATGCATTCAACTTTTTGATGTCGAAAAATGCCGGAGAATGGTTGACATCTTCAAGGCGAAACTCGGACAAAATCTGGGACCACGGCACGATCTCGGTATCACCCTGTGGAGCCCAGCCCAGCGTCATCAAATAATTCACCATCGCGACCGGCAAAATACCTTCTGCGCGGTACTGCTCGACCGAGACCTTGTCGCGGCGTTTCGAGAGTTTCTTGCGCTGCTCGTTAACCAACACGGGCACATGCGCCCACACGGGCGGGGTCTTGCCGAGAGCGTCAAATATCATCTGCTGCTTCGGCGCATTCGGCAGGTGCTCTTCGGCGCGCACAACATGGGTGATATTCATGCTGATGTCATCGACAACATTGGCCAACAGAAATACAGGCGAGCCGTTGCTGCGCAGCAGCACGAAGTCTTCGATCGTGGCATTAGAAAACTCGACCGCGCCGCGAACCGTGTCGTGCACGATTGTCGTGCCGGCCGGGACCCTAAAGCGCAACACGCGTCCAGGCCCGGGGCCTAACCCGAGGTCGCGAGAGAATCCGTCGTACCCATTTAGGCCGGCGGCCTTCGCTCGTTGCTGAATTTGCTCCGTTGTTTGGTCGCAGTAATAAGCATTTCCGGCCGCAAACAGTGTCTCGGCGGCGGCCACATGTTCGGCCGCGAAAGAGCTCTGAAAGAACGGACCCTCAAAGTGCGGATCGTTGTTGTCGATACCAATCCATGACAGCGCCTCAATTATTCCCTGCGTCCACTGCGGGTGATTGCGCGAGTCGTCGGTGTCTTCAATGCGTAACACGAATACGCCGTCGTGTTGGAGGGCCAGCAACCAGTTGTATAGCGCCGTACGCGCCCCGCCCACATGAAAATAACCGGTTGGAGACGGCGCAAAACGATATCGCGGTGTGAGAGTTGCCATGCCAGCAACAGGCTATCCGAGCGAGTTGGCTCGGCCGAATGAGCACTAGATTGAGATACGTGGCACTCGGCAATCAGACCAATATTTACGGCGATGTTTTGGATTCATGTTGCACAGCGCCGATGACTGGCTTCTTTCGCACGGGTTGCTGCGAGACGAGCGGCGACGACACGGGCGTCCACACAGTTTGCGCCGTAATGACCGATGAGTTTTTAGCGTTTTCGAAATCGGCCGGCAACGACCTCAGCACGCCGATGCCGCAATACGGTTTCGCGGGGCTGAAGGCCGGCGATCACTGGTGCCTGTGTGCGATGCGCTGGCAAGAAGCGCTCGAGGCAGGCCAGGCACCTCACGTCGATTTGCAAGCCACGCATGTGCGCTCACTTGAGTTCGTGTCGCTTGCCGACCTTGAGCGGTACGCGATCTAAATTTGTAGCGCGATCTAGCTCCGATAGTTAGAGGTGTTTGAAATTTGGATTCTCAATCAGCCCAAACACGAACCCGTCGGGGTTTCTAAGGTCGGCGACTTTGATTTCGTCTCCAACATCATTTACGTCGCTCACCACGATGCACCCCTCGCCCACGAAGTGGGCAAACGAGGCGGCAATATTGTCGACGCGAAAATACGCCACCGGACCAGAGTCGGCGTCGGCGCCAGGATTCAAACCGAGTTCGTAGCCGTTGACGTCGTAGCCAACATAGAAGGGTTGATCAAAATACGGGCTGCAACCCAACGCCTTCGTCCACCAAGACTTAGATTCTTCGAGGTTCGACGTTGGAAAGATGACCGTGGCTATCGCACGAATGTCGCTCATACGAAAGAGGTTAGGCCATGCGTTTAGGCGCCGGTGAGCGCGCGCCACGACATTGGCATAGCGGCAGTCAATTGCCCAGGCGTTAATTTAAATGTTGTCTCGGGAACCATGTCTGAAATCAGTCGCGCCTCCGAATAGTGGTGAGTCACGTTCGCTAGTCCACTGAACAACTTCTTGCGCTTGGCAACAATTTCCGACGGCGGATTATCCAGCAGCCACCCCCAAATAGTGAGCGCGACCGTGAGATCGGTCATGACGGGGGCGCGCCCGAATATCGACGCTCTGCGCAGCGCGATAGTGATCGAGCCCTGGATCGCATCGTCTCGCGATTCGCCGGGCTGAATACGAATTTGGTCGCGCGCAATACTGGCCAACTTGAGCACATAGCCCTGATCCGGCCCGGGGTTACCGAGGCGCGCACCCCTTGGCTGGCGGCCGACGATCTCGGCTAAGCGATCAGGCATCCACGCGTCAGGCACGTGATCGGGCGAAGCGTAAGTGCGTGGATTGTTAGTCGGGTCAACGGGGGCATATTTGGGTGCGGCCATATCGCTGCGAGCCTAGTCGTTGACTTTTTTTCTAGTGCGTCAGGCGGCGCTAGATCGCCATCTAGGACATGTGCAACAGCCCGTAGACCAAAGACTCCTCGAGGGCGCGCCAGGAAGCCTCGATGATGTTCGCCGAGACGCCGATAGTTGTCCAGTTGCGGTCGCCGTCGGTGGCGTCAATCAGAACCCGCGTCACCGCACCAGTCGCCGACGCCGAATCAATAATTCGCACCTTGTAATCGGTAAGGTGCACGCGCGAAAGTTGCGGGAAGTTCTTGCCGAGCGCCGCGCGCAACGCCGTGTCGATCGCATTTACCGGGCCGTTGCCCTCGGCCGTGAAGACCTCGCGGTCGTCGCCGACCCAAACCTTGACGGTCGCCTCGGTTGTGAACTTGCCGTCGGCTGACTCGTCTGTGATCACGCGCATCGACTCGACCTTGAAGAATTCTTGCTCCCAACCCGTGGCGCGGCGCATCAATAACTCAAGCGATGCGTCGGCAGCTTCGAAGTGGTAACCCTCGTGTTCGAGACGCTTCAAGTCGTCGATCACCTGATTGACCGCGGGGCCGTCGATCGGCAATCCCAACTCCTCCGCCTTCATGGTGATCGTCGCCTTGCCTGCCATTTCCGAAACCAAAAAGCGCGTACCGTTGCCAACCAGTTCTGGGGCGACGTGCTCGTAGGCGTCCTTGGCCCGGGCAATAGCCGACATGTGCAGGCCGGCCTTGTGTGCGAACGCCGAGACCCCAACGTACGGCGCCTGCGGATTGATCGGGCGATTCAAGACTTCGGCGACATGGTTGCTGACCGCAGAAAGTCGCTCGAGGCGTCCTTCGGGCAGGCAGGTGTACCCGAGTTTTAGTTGCAAGTTCGGGATCACGGTCGTCAGGTTGGTGTTGCCCGTGCGCTCGCCGAGACCGTTGAGAGTGCCCTGCACGTGGCGCACGCCGCTGTGCACGGCGGCCAGCGAGTTGGCGACGGCGCAACCCGTGTCGTCGTGACAATGAATGCCAATAATCGCGTCGTTTCCGACGTGATGTTTTACGGCGGCAACAATCGTCTGCACTTCGTTGGGCAACGAACCGCCGTTGGTGTCGCACAGCACGAGATGCGTGGCGCCCGACATGATCGCGGCTTCGAGAACGCGTAGTGAAAACTCGGGGTTGCTCTTGTACCCGTCGAAGAAGTGTTCCATGTCGACCATCACGCGGCGATCATTGGCGGTCAAATACTTGACCGAGTCAGTGATCATCGCGACGCCTTCGTCAAGCGTGGTCTGCAGCGCCTGCTCGACGTGATACGCAGACGCCTTGGCGACGATGCACACGGCCGAGGTTTCGGCCTCGATCAAGTTGCGCAGCGTAGCGTCGTCGTCAACCTTGCCAGCCGGCTTGCGCGTCGAGCCGAAGGCCACCAAGGTCGATGTATTCAATTTCAGTTCATTTTTAGCGCGAGCGAAAAACTCGATGTCCTTCGGGTTCGCCCCTGGCCATCCGCCTTCGATGAAGTGCACACCGAGATAGTCCAGTTGCTCGGCGATGCGCAGCTTGTCTTGCACGCTGGCAGAAACGCCCTCAACTTGCAGGCCGTCGCGAAGCGTGGTGTCAAACACCTCAACTCTCGTGGCCGTGTTTAAAGATGTCATTTGCTTCTCGTTTCGTTTCTCTTTTGAGCATTAAAAAAGCCGCCCTGATGGGCGGCTCGGGCGTACGTCAAACGACGCACGCCTAGAAAATAATGATGATCGCGATGCTGGTGTTGATGGCCTTCGAATTTGTCACGGTTCTAGTGTCTCACCTGAAGCGCTGATTGCCAACGCGCGCGGGCTATAACTCGGGCTCGCCTATTGTGGACAACAGCCCGAAAATCCACAGATCCAACGCCCATAAGGGCTTATCTGTGGAAAACATTGTGGATAACCGTGTTAATTACCCCGCCTCTAGACCGTGTACTCAAGCCAGTCGCCGTAGCGCGGGTCTTGACCGCACACGGCCTTGGCGTAGATGGCTGCGATCGCCCGCGTCATTGGCCCCGGGCACGGCACTGGACGGTCGTCGACCGAGCTGACCGAACCCACCTCGGCGGCGGTGCCACAAACGAAGATTTCTTCGGCCGTGTACAAATCGCTGCGCGCAATGTTGTCGACTCGCACGTCGTAACCGAGATCGCGCGCGATGCGCGTCACGCTGTTTTGAGTGATGCCCTCAAGGGCGCCAGCAGATGTCGGCGGGGTGAGGATGATGCCGTTGCGCACGACGAAGAGGTTCTCTCCCGTGCACTCGGCGACCAATCCGTTTGGCGCCAGCATTATCGCCTCGTCGTAACCGGCCTTCAATGCCTCAACCTTGGCGAGCGAAGAGTTGACATAGTTGCCGACCGTCTTGGCCGCGGGCGGCATCGTGTTGTGATCGTGGCGCGTCCACGATGAGATCTTCATGCGCACGCCCTGTTCAACCGCGTCGTCGCCCAAGTAAGCGCCCCACGGCCAACACGCGATCGCCACATCAACTTTGCACGGCGTCGTGTTCAGACCCATTTCGCCGTAGCCGTAGTATCCAAGCGGGCGAACGTAACAAGCCGGCAGTCCCGTCGATTTGACCGTGTCCTTGACGCCCTGCACGAGTTCGGCCAGCGTGTAGGGCATCGGCATGGCGAGGATCTTGGCCGAATTGATGAACCGTTGCATGTGGTCTGTGAGGCGAAACACTGCCGGTCCCTTAGGGGTCTGATACGCGCGGATGCCTTCGAACACGCCAGTGCCGTAATGCAATGTGTGCGTGAGCACGTGCACCTGCGCCTTGTCCCAATCGACAAGCGTGCCGTTCATCCAAATTTTCGGTGTGGTTGTTATTGGCATAAGACCCCTTAATCGCTTGCCTTTTACAAACTTAGCGTCACTGGCTGGCGAGTCTGGCAGCAATTTGCGAGCCGACTTCGCGTGTCGAACCGCTGACGGGCGCCGCGCAAGCCTGACGCACGCGCGACGCAGCGTCGTGCTCGCCGAGAAACTCGAGCATGTGCGCCGCCGACAGGATCGCCGCTACCGGATTGGCCTTGCCGGTGCCGACGATGTCGGGCGCCGAGCCGTGCACCGGCTCAAACATCGATGGGCCAGTGCGCGCCGGGTTGAGGTTGGCGGACGACGCCACGCCAATGCCGCCGCTCACCGCGCCGCCGAGGTCGGTGAGAATGTCGCCGAACAAGTTGTCGGTGACGATCACGTCGTAGCGATGCGGGTCTTGCACGAAATAAATGCACGCGGCGTCGACATGATTGTAGGCCGTTGTAACTTGCGGGAAGTCTTTGGCGACGCGATCAAACGTGCGTTGCCATAGGTCGCCGGCGAACGTGAGCACGTTGGTCTTGTGCACGAGCGTGAGGTGCTTGCGCTCACGCGTTGCCGCCAACTCAAACGAGTACCGCACGCAACGCTCGACACCATGCGCCGTGTTGACGCTGCCCTGCGTCGCCACCTCGAACGCAGTGCCCTTGCGCAACACGCCGCCTTCGCCGACGTACGGCCCCTCGGTGTTTTCGCGAATGACGATAAAATCGTGCGCCTTAGCGTGCCCGGGAGCAACACCAGCGAACGGGCGGCGATTGATGTAGAGGTCTAACTCGAAGCGCATCTTCAGCAACAGACCGCGCTCGATGACGCCAGGTGGCACCGCCGGCGTGCCCACGGCGCCCAATAAAATTGCGTCGAAACCGCGCAACTGCTGCAGCGTGGAGTCAGACAAAACTTCGCCATCACGCAAATAGCGGGCGCCGCCTAAATCAAATTCTTGAGTCTCCAGAGTTACGCCGACCGCGCGCACAACCTTGAGCGCCTCGGCCACAACTTCGGGTCCGATACCGTCGCCGCCGATTACGGCAACGCGGTGCGCGCGAGAATTGTCGTTTCCGGACGCAGCCATGCACATAGTTTACGAGTCTCAGGCCGCGAGATGCGCGCCGCTAGAATTTCGTCAATGGCCGCCGATCAATTCTCCCCCGCGACGCATCAGCGTCTCGTGGCCGAGCATCACGACCTGACCACGCGTGGGCGCATCGAGGTCGCCGAAAAAATCGAGCGGGCACGCGAAATGGGCGACCTCAAGGAAAATGGCGACTACCACGCGGCCAAAGACGAACAGGGCCACATGGAGGGACGTATTCGTCAGCTCGAAGCGTTTCTCGAAGACGCCGAGATCGTGCAGCCTGCAGCCGACGGCGTGGTCGGCCTGGGCACGATCGTCACCGTGCTCTATGACGGAGACGACGAGGGTGATGCCGAAATATTTCTCATCGGTCACGTGGAGGAGAGACCAAGCAATCCGCGCGTCAGCATCATGAGCCCCAGTTCTCCGCTCGGCTCGGCGCTGCTCGGCGCGACTCGCGGGGTCGAGGTCACCTACAAGGCGCCCAACGGCGAGTTGAAGGTGCGGATTATCGAGACCGAAATTCATTCGTGACTGCAAAACATTCGTGACCGGCTTTTGAGGACCATGACAGAGTCATTGGCAGTGCCCGAACTGCCGGGCGGCTACCATCTTGATCTGCCGGGTCGCGGTCGCATATTTGTGCGCGATACGCAGGGCCCCAAAGGCGCGCCGACATTAATTTTATTGCACGGCTGGACGGCGACCGCAGATCTCAATTGGTACACCTGCTATGCCGAGTTAAACAAACACTTTCGCGTGATCGCGCCAGATCACCGCGGCCACGGGCGCGGCATTAGATCCAGCGGCCCATTTCGCCTAGAAGATTGCGCCGACGATGCCGCAGCCATCGCCAACGTGCTTGGTATTAACACCTACATCCCAGTCGGTTACTCGATGGGTGGCACGATCGCGCAGCTGCTGTGGAAGCGACATCAATCGCGCGTGCGCGGCCTCGTGTTGTGCTCAACCGCCGGATACTTTGCGTCTTCACGCGAAGAGCGCCTGAGTTTTCTCGGGCTCACTGGTTTGGCGGCACTCGCCCGCCTCACGCCCGCGCAGGCCACCGTGCGACTGACGGAGCAAATATATTTGCAGCGCAAGATCGAAGGGCTATCGCCGTGGGCCGTGGCCGAGATGGCCAGCCACAACTGGCGACACATTCTTGAGGCCGGCCGCGCGATCGGCGCATTCAACTCGCGCGATTGGTTGAGCGGCGTCGATGTGCCGAGTTCTGTGATAATTACGACGCAAGACACGGTCGTGCCGCCCAAACGACAATACGAACTTCAAAAACAAATCTCGGGTTCCGAGTTGCTGCAAATTGACGCCGGCCACAATGCCATCTACTCCGACGCCACCAGTTACGTGCCACTGTTGGTCGGGGCTTGCCTTGACGTCTACCAAAACTCGCTCAAGTAATTGTCGCGACGCCAGCGCTCGCGAAGTCAGTGCCGAGGACTAGATGACTTCCAGCATGTCGAGGCCGATGTCGAGTACCGGCGCAGAGTGCGTGAGGGCGCCTACTGAGATATAACGCACACCGCTCTTGGCAACTGCGCGGGCGTTTTCAATGCTTAGGCCGCCGCTGGCCTCGAGCAACACCTGCCTGCCAGTGTTGGTTAAATGATCGCGGCAAATCTGCACTGCCTGGGCCAAGAGCCCTGGCGCCATGTTGTCGAGCAGCACCAAGTCGGCGCCCGCGCTTAGCGCGATTCGCAACTGGTCGAGATTGTCGACCTCGATCTCGATAGCAATGTCGCCGCGCAACTTGCGCACGGCAGCGAACGCCTCGGCCACTCCGC
>JBKJMC010000003.1:0-3564 GCA_046596615.1 Ilumatobacteraceae bacterium
GAAGGGCGGACGCACGATGGTCACCGCGCAAGTCGGCGCCGGGTCCGGCCGGCTGACGGCCGTATTCTTCAATCAACCCTGGCGCGCCAAGCAACTTTCCGAGGGGCTCACCGTGGCGATGTTCGGCAAGGCCGACTTGTTTCGCGGTGTTTTGCAAATGACCAACCCGATCGTCGATCTGATCGGCGATCGCACCGGGCGCATTGTTCCCATTTATCCGCAAAGCGAAAAGGCGAACTTGAGCACTTGGGAGATCGCGGGTTGGGTCGAAAATGCGCTCGAACGCTGCGCGGCGCGGGGCTTGCTAGATCCCGTGCCGACGAGTGTTTTGGCGCGGCACGAACTCGTCGATCGGACGATGGCACTGTGGGGCATTCACTTGCCCGAAAGCATCAGCGCCAAAGACGCCGCGCGGCGCCGACTCGCGTTCGATGAGTTGTTGCGCGTGCAGTTGGTGTTGGTCGGTCGCAAGCGCGCCTTCGAGCGCGACTCGACTGGCATTCGCCACCACGTCGACGGCGAGATGCAAAGGCGATTCGTCGCGGCACTTCCGTTTGGCTTGACCGCGGCGCAACAGCGAGTAATTCTCGAGATCAACAGCGACCTGGCGGGGCCGCACCCGATGCACCGCCTGCTGCAGGGCGACGTCGGCAGTGGCAAAACCGTCGTCGCGGTTTCGACAATGTTGGCCGCGGTGCAAGGCGGGCACCAAGGTGCGCTTATGGCCCCCACCGAAGTGCTGGCCGAACAGCACTACGCCAGTATCAGCGAAATGTTGCGTGGTCTGCAGGTGCCAGACCCGGGCAACCTGTTTGGCGATCGGCAACTGCGCGTCGTGTTGCTCACGAGCCGCGTCACAGGCGAGCGGCGCCGCGAATTGTTGCACGATCTGGCATCGGGCACGATCGACGTCGCGATCGGTACGCACGCGCTGATTCAAGAAGGTGTTGCCTTCAACAGCCTCGGCGTCGTCGTGATCGACGAGCAGCATCGCTTCGGCGTCGAGCAGCGCGCCGCGCTTCGCAACAAGGGTCGCGACTCTTCGACACCAGATGTTTTGGTGATGACCGCCACGCCGATACCCCGCACCGCGGCGATGACTGTTTACGGCGACCTCGACGTCAGCGTACTCGACGAGTTGCCGCCCGGCCGCACGCCGATAAAAACAATGTGGGCCGCAGGCACGATGCTCGAGACGATGATGTGGGGCGATGTGCGCAACGCAGTTACCGCCAAGCGGCAGGCGTATGTCGTCTGCCCGATGATCGAAGAGAGCGACAAACTTGAAGTCGCCGCCGCGCAAGACATTTATGAGCAACTGAAACTTACGGAACTTAAGGGCCTGCGCCTCGGTTTGTTGCACGGGCGAATGTCCTCGCCGGAAAAGGAGGAGGTAATGACGAAATTTCGCGAACGCAAGATTGACGTGCTCGTGGCCACAACCGTCATCGAGGTCGGCGTAGATGTCCCCAACGCCACCGTGATGGTTGTGCTCGATGCCGACCGCTTCGGCATTGCCCAATTGCACCAACTTCGCGGTCGCGTCGGGCGCGGCAAGATCGCCTCTAAGTGTTGGCTGCAAACCAAGGATCCAGAAATTTCGTCTCCGCGGGTCGACGCGCTCGTCGAATCGACCGACGGCTTTTACCTCGCGGAGGTCGACCTCGAACTGCGCGGAGAGGGCACCCTGATGAACTCGATGCAAAAGGGTCGCAGCGATCTGAAACTCGCTTCGCTGCGGCGCGACCGCGACCTCATCGACATGGCTCGTGCCTCGGCATTCGAGATCATCGATGCCGACCCGACGCTTTCATCAAACTCTCCGCTGCGCGACGAACTCGATTTACTGCTTAGCCCCGAGGACGAAGAGTTCCTGTTTAAAAACTAATTGTGACTAGCGCAGCAATCGCACGCGCTCGGCTCCCTATTCACCCTCTGGCGGCAATTCAATATCCCAACGATCGCGGCAGTCGCGGCAGCGGTACGCGACCACGTCGCCGGCCAGCCATTGACCGTCTTCGCGCGGTGGAGTAAGCAGGTGGCACGTTCCGCCGCAATCTACGCAGATAATGGTCTCTGACGGGGGCTCGGCGGGGCCGCTTCCAAACAAGTCGTCCGAGTCGCTCACGCTTTCATTCAACCATTAATTCATGTGCGAGTTGCGCCCAATAGCGTGAGTGCATGCGAGTTGTGGCGGGCGAGTTACGCGGGCGTCGAATCAGCGCTCCCGAAGGCAAGAAAACCAGACCGACTACCGACAAGGCGCGCGAGGCAACCTTCAATGCGCTCGGCAGCCTCGATGTGGTGATCGGCGCGCGGGTGGTCGATGCGTTCGCGGGAAGTGGTGCGCTGGGTATAGAGGCGTTGTCGCGCGGCGCGGCTCACTGCACATTTATAGAACGCGATCGCGAGGCATTAGAGGTGTTGCGCGAGAACATTGAGACGCTCGGATTGGCTGGTCGTTCGACGGTGATTCGCGGTGATGCTCTGGTGTACGGCGGCACCGTGCCTGAGGCGACACTAATCTTGGCCGACCCACCCTATGAGTTTGCTCAGTGGCCCGAGTTGCTAGATGGCGCGCGGGCCGCACTCGTTGTCGCCGAGAGCAATCGCGAATTGGAAGCCGAAATTTCCCAATGTGCCGACTGGCAGGTGGTTCGTGCCAAGCGTTACGGGCGCGCCTACGTGTCGTTTATTCAGCGGATAGCGTAAGGGGCGATATGGCCGTCGCGTTTTACCCCGGCAGTTTTGACCCCTTTCACTTGGGGCACCTCGACATCGTCGAGCAGGCCGTTGCACTCCTCGGCGACTTGGTCATTGGTGTCATGCACAACCCGGCCAAGCCATCTGGCATGTTTACCCCTGACGAGCGTGCCGATTTGATTCGCCAGTGCACCGAGCATTTGGGCAAGAGCGTGTGCGTCGACGTATTTTCTGGCCTGACGGTGGCGGCGGCCGCGCTGGTAAACGCGAGCATGATCGTCAAGAGCGCGCGCACTGGCGCAGATTTCGAAGTCGAGCAGCAGATGGCGCAGACGAACAAGGGCGCCACCGGCATCGAGACCGTTTTACTGTTTTGCCGCCCCGTGCATTCTTTTATCAGCAGCACCTATGTGCGCCAATTCTCAAATGCGCAGGGGTCGATCAACACGCCGATGGTTTCGGCACCAGTGTTGAAAGCTTTACAAGCCAAGCAAGGTAAGGGAGCAAAGTAATGGGCAGAAACGATCGCGACAGGTACGACGACATTGGCGCCGACATCGTCGACGAGATGGTCCCAATAGAGCTGGGCGACACAGAGTCGCTGCTCAACCAGGTCATCGACAAGATTGCGACCGCGCCGAACGTGCCGCTGTCGAGCACGCCGCGCATCGACCGCGACTATGTCGTCGGGTTGTTGCAAGACGCAGCCGCCTGCCTGCCCGAAGAAATTCGCCAGGCGCGGTGGATGCTCAAGGAGCGCAATGAGTTCATGCAGAAAACTCAGCGCGAGGCCGACGAAATCGTAGAGGCCGCTCGAGTGCAAGCAGAGCGCATGGTGCAACGCACCGAGGTTGTTCGCGC
>JBKJMC010000206.1:0-5649 GCA_046596615.1 Ilumatobacteraceae bacterium
TCAATCGTCACAGTAAGGATCCGCTTATTATCGGCTAGAACTTGGCCCGCAACATCAAAAATTCTTCCTCTCTCGGGCAGTAATTTAATAGTTCGGGTGCGTACTGCCAGTACCACCGCTTCAGTTTCGCGCGACTCGACGGCTTGTAAAAACCACATCCGTACACCCAGCAGACCCATGAGTAGCAGCGCGACTACCCCGAGAGCCGTCAACCGTTTTGGCGAACTTTGAACTCCCACCTAGCGGCTCGCTGATTCGCGCATGGTCCACCGCGAGAGGGGCATCAAAATTGGGGCTACGAACGCCGACATCACCGCAACGACGACCCCAACAAAGAATATGCGCGGGTGCAGCCAGTCGTTAAGACCGACTATGCCTCGAACCACAGGATTGAGCATTTCGCCGAGCGCAGCGAAGATGGCGACTGTAATTAAGCGGCTCCACCACGTTGGCTCGCGCACGAAATATGGCAACAGGCCGGCGCCAATTGCTGCCGCCGCAAATACCAGCGACGACAACCCCAGCGGCGATGTCAGTACGCAGTCGTACATCGCGCCGACGATCATCCCGGCAATCGCGCCGATCTCAGAACCGTGCACGGCACCGACAGCTACCGCGAACAGCAGCATCAATGGAATCATTACTCCAAACGGCCGCAGATCACTAAGTACCGTCGTTTGCAGGCTCAACAAAATTAGGGCCAAAAGAATTAGTCGAGTCCATCTACTAGCCGCGATCGCCAGAAATCCAATCACGGTGCCACTCGCTCGGTGATCGGCTGATACAGCAATATTCTTAGAAACGAGAGGTTGCTCAAGTCGGCGACTAGTTTTATCTCCAGCAGGGGTCCGGCTGTGCCAAGACGTGACACGATCCGCGAGACAACGCCAATCACGATATCGGGCGGGGCCAGGCTCATTGAACCGCCAGAACTCACTATCGGCGCGCCAACTTCGATCGCTCCGAATCGCTGGTCGGTAGAAATAAATCGCACCGTCGGACTACGAGACGAACCCTGACCCTCAAGAATTCCGGTCTCACGAACGGCCAGTGCTCCGCTAGCGGGAATAGTCAGCGTCGTCACTCCGACAGGCGTCGCCGGCACCGTGGTTGCGCCGGGGGTAAAACCAGGGATTGTTGCTGCTGGCACCGTCGTGGCGACAGTCGTTTCGGGTATCGGCACAACCGTGACAACTGGCGTGCTGTGTTCGTTATCAATCGTCGTCGACGTCAGCGACTTCGGGGTGCTGACAACTTTCACCGATAGCGCATATTCGGGGTCTGTTATCAACATCACTACCGCACGGTCCCCAAATACACGCGTGACTCGTCCGACTAGCCCTGCTGCGTTGAGAACCGGCATTCCAACACGTATTCCGCTCTCGCTACCTTGATTAATTTCGATGCTCTGCGAGTAATTCGAAGGAGAATCGCCGATTACCTGCGCGGTCACGGAGTTAATGCCCGCCAAGGTCGGCAATCCGTTAAGGGCCAGCAATTCTTGCGAAAGTCTCACCGATGCTGCGGCAGCCACGGCCGCCCCCTCTTGCTGGGCGATCTTTTCGCGCAGCAGCTGATTTTGCGTATTGACATCGTCGTAGTGGGTAATGCCGTACCACGAGTTACTCAGTGGTCTAGTGACCACGCGCGTAACGCTTTCGATCGGTCTAAAAACAGCACCAAAAACATTGCGCACGGCCGATGTCGTCGAACTCCCCTGCAGGTCGAGGGTCAGCAAAATAATCGAGGTGAGCGCCAACAGCACGGTCACTCTGCGTCGATTTACTGACAGAACCGCCACGGTTAAGCGATGCGATCTACTCGAAGGCGGTCTGCATAGTCAGACCCTGAAGCGCTTCGATGTTGTCGAGCGCCATGCCAGCGCCGAGCACGACTGAATACAGCGGTTCGGGTGCCAAAATAGAGTTAATCCCGGTCTCGTGGGTGACGCGCTCCGACAACCCCGCCAACAGGGCGCCTCCGCCCGACAAGATCAGCCCCTGACCGATAATGTCGGCGGCCAATTCTGGAGGAGTGCGCTCAAGCGTCAACTTGATCGCGTTGATGATCGCCACAACGGAATCATCGAGCGCCTCACGAACATCTTCGGTCGTAATCGCCTGGGTGCGAGGCAGACCAGAGTCGATGTCTCGCCCGCCGACGTCGGCTGTGATTTCTTCGGTCAGCGGCCAAGCCGATCCCAATTGAATCTTTACCTCTTCGGCGGTATTGTCGCCGATAGCGAGATTGAACACCTTGCGAAACATCGCCACAATGGCATCGTTCATCTCGTCACCAGCGACGCGAGCGCTATGGGCAGTAACGATGCCGCCCATCGATATAACCGCTACCTCGGTAGTTCCACCTCCGATGTCGACAATCAGATTGGCGCCCGGCAGGTGCACCGGTAACCCCGCGCCGATCGCTGCGGCCATTGGTTCTTCGATGATGTATACGGGTCTTCGAGCGCCGGCAAACTCTGCGGCGTCTTGCACGGCACGACGCTCGACGTTGGTGACCTCCGATGGCACGCAGATAATCATGCGAGGTTTACTCCACCTGCTGGTGCTGATCTGCTGAATGAAATGTCGAAGCATCTTTTCACAGACATCGAAATCCGCGATTACCCCGTCCTTGAGGGGGCGCACCAAGCGGATATTTTTTGGCGCTCTGCCCCACATCCTCTTGGCCTCATGACCGACCGCAACAAGCTGCCCCGAGACGTCGTCGACCGCGACCGTGCTCGGCTCGTTGAGCACGACTCCCTCTCCGCGCACATACACCAGAATGTTTGCAGTTCCCAAGTCGATCGCGATATCGCGACCCAAAGAGAGCGTTTTGCCCCGTGCCATTTTAAAGGTTCGGGAAAAATATCCCGATTTCGCGAGCAGCAGAGGCAGCCGAATCGCTGCGGTGAATGAGGTTCTCTGTAAACAATGTGCCGAGATCGCCGCGAATCGTGCCTGGCGCAGCTGCCCTCGGATTAGTTGCGCCCATCATCGCGCGAACGATCTCCCATGTATCTTCGGGCCCCTCGACGACCATCGCCACGATCGGACCGCGAGACATGAACGAGACAAGCTCGTTATAGAAGCCCTTGCCCTCGTGTTCTTCGTAGTGGCGTTCGAGAATGGCGGCGTCTAACTGCCGCAATTGCATCGCCTTGATGGTCAGACCCTTGCGCTCAAATCGCGAGACGACCTCACCCACAAGGCTTCGTTCGACGGCATCCGGCTTCAGGAGGATAAGCGTTTTGGTAGTCACGCGTTACAGGCTACTTGCCCATTTTAGGGATCTGCGTTCTCTAGTTTTTCGCGCGTTTTAGATAAGTGCGCGCAGCACCCACCACGTACAGAGATCCCGCAACGAGCACGGCGTCGTGCTGCCCGACATTGCGCAAAGCAAGCGCGCAGGCCTGCTCGACTGTGTCGACAATTTCAATGGCGTCGCAACCCAAATTGCGGGCCGCATCGGCCAAAACCTGCGACGATAAACCGCGCGGTGACGGCGCGGTGCAGCAGATCACTAAATCAAATTCGTCGGCGCGCAACGCCGACAGCATCACGCTTGGTTCGCGTCCCTTAAGTGCTCCAACTACGAGCACTCTCTTGCCCTGAGGATCAAAATCTTCGAAGAAGACCTGCGCGCAAACATCTGCACCCGCAGGGTTGTGGGCTCCGTCGATGATCACGAGCGGCTGACGGCTCATCACCTCGAAGCGACCCGCCATCTCGACGTCGGCGAAACCCTCTGCCACTACTTCTGGCGTCAACGCGGCATCAAAAAATTCTTCCACCGCCATCACGGCGAGGGAGGCGTTATCGCCCTGATGCGCGCCGTGCAGCGGCAACGCGATCCCTGTGTACAAGGCGCGAGTAGTTCGCACATCGATAACGCGTCCGCCGATGGCAATCTGATTGTCAATACAATCAAAATCAGTACCGCGCGAAACAGTGCGAGCCGCACCTGTATCGCGCCAAATTTTCGCCAAGTCGCTGTTGACATCGCCGATTACAAGCGTGCCATTTCTCTTGGCGATACCGCTTTTCTCGCGCGCAATGTCGGCGAGTCCGGGACCCGCGAACTCAGTGTGATCGAGCGCGATATTTGTGATAACGGCGACGCTCGAATCGACAACGTTGGTTGCATCCCAACGTCCGAGCATTCCGACCTCAATAACGGCGACGTCAACTACCTGATCGGCAAAGAATCTAAAGGCGGCAGCCGTAATAATCTCGAAATACGACGGCCGCACGCCGACGTTGATTGGCTCGCCGTTGTACGAGATCCTTTCATTGAGCCGTTCCAGATGCGGGCTCGTGTACATGCCCACCGTAAGTCCGTGGGCCATCAACAACTTTGTAATGATCTGAGTCGTCGAACCCTTGCCGTTCGTGCCGGTGACATGAACGACGGGGTAACTGTGCTGGGGGCTGGCCATCACATCCATCAGCCGCGTAATGTTGTCTAGCGACGGCGATTCGACACGGCCCGTCTTTTCGTAACTGGCGTGCTCGTCTAAGTAGCGCAGAGCCTCCTCGTAATCCATGAGCGGATGTTACGTGTTAAGAGGCTGCTCGACGCTGGCGCGCTACACGGGTGTTGCGCGGCACGAGCGTCGGGCTGGCTTTGCTGAGCACTGAATCAACGTCGATCACGACCTTGGCCACATCGGTGCGACCCGGCAGATCATACATAACGTTGAGCAAAACCTCTTCGAGAACTGCACGCAGGCCCCGCGCACCAGTTCCGCGCAGCAGGGCCTGATCGGCAATTGCGTCCAGCGCAGCCTGGGTCAACTCAAGTTCGATATCTTCGAACTCAAAAAACTTCTGGTACTGCTTGAGCAATGCGTTCTTCGGCTCTGTCAAAATTTTGATCAGCGCTTCACGATCGAGGCTATGCACGGCACCGACCATTGGCAACCGGCCGACGAACTCGGGGATCATGCCAAACTTCAAAAGATCTTCCGGCATTACTTGGGCGAATAACTCGCCGGGATCTTTTTCTGACTTGGAGCGCACCTGAGCGTGAAAGCCCACACCCTTGCGGCCGATGCGCGACTCGATGATGTTCTCGAGGCCGGCAAATGCGCCGCCGACGATGAACAATACGTTGGTCGTGTCGATCTGGATGAACTCTTGGTGCGGATGCTTGCGCCCTCCCTGTGGTGGCACCGAGGCAACCGTGCCTTCGAGGATCTTGAGCAGTGCCTGTTGCACGCCCTCCCCCGAAACATCACGAGTGATCGACGGGTTCTCGCTCTTGCGCGCGACCTTGTCGATTTCGTCGATGTAGACGATGCCCTTCTCGGCGCGCTTGACATCAAAATCGGCGGCTTGTAGCAACTTCAGCAAGATATTCTCGACGTCCTCGCCCACGTACCCGGCCTCTGTCAACGCCGTGGCGTCGGCAATCGCGAACGGCACGTTCAAAAGTCGCGCCAGCGTCTGGGCCATGTGTGTCTTGCCGCAACCAGTCGGGCCGAGCAGCAAAATATTGCTCTTTTGCAGTTCTACCCCATCAGTTCGAGCGGCCGACGAATCGCGGTAGCGCAGTCGGCGGTAGTGGTTGAACACCGCCACTGAAAGAACCTTCTTGGCCTGCTCTTGACCGACTACATAGTCGTCGAGAAAGGCGCGAATCTCG
>JBKJMC010000164.1:0-3329 GCA_046596615.1 Ilumatobacteraceae bacterium
ATAGCCACAGCGGCAAGTCTTTGTAGCTGCTGTATAGGTCCTTGACCAGCAGAGTGAACATCTCTTCGTGCGTGGGCCCAAGCAGATAGTCGACGCCGCGACGGTCTTGCAGGCGAAACAAGTTGGGACCGTAGTCGGTCCAGCGGCCCGTCAATTCGTACGGCTCGCGCGGCAGCAGGGCGGGGAAGTGGACCTCTTGCGCTCCGATCGAATCCATCTCTTCGCGGATGATGTTTTCGACGCGTTGAAATGTGCGCCAACCCAGCGGCAGCCATGTGTAACCACCTGGCGCGGCGCGGCGAATGTACCCAGCGCGCACCAACAGGCGGTGGCTCGGAACCTCGGCGTCGACGGGATTATCTCGCAAAGTGCGCAAGAAAAGTGTCGACATACGGTGTATCAAATTGGCCTCATTCGTGCTCTGAGTATGGGCTAAGTGCCGATGTGAACCTTACTTGCTGGGGTTATAATGATCGCGTCCTTTGAAGTTCGTCGAACTGGAGGCGTGGGTTTCGACCCACGCTTTTTGTTCTTTATAGGGCTCGTTTTGCGCAGCATGCGGGCATCAAGAGAGGAGGTTACGCCATGTCCAAGACCCCAAGTCAGAGCCCGGTGCTAGACCGCGTCCATCTTCTCGTTGATCCAATTGTGGCCGATCTCGGACTTGACCTCTACGACCTCGAATTCGTCGGCGGCATTCTCAAGGTCGTCGTCGACACTCCGCCACTCAGCGACGGCGGCGTCACGCTCGAGACCATTGCCCTAATAACGCGCCTCGTCTCGCGCGAACTCGAACACAACGACCCGATGCCAGGTCGGTACACACTCGAAGTCACAAGCCCAGGTCTCGAGCGCAACCTGCGCACTCCGCGACACTTCCAGCGCGAGACGGGCAAGGTCGTCGCGCTGCGCCTAAATCAGGCTCTCAACGGCGAACGTCGCTTGCAGGGTCTGATCATCGGCGCCGACGAAACAAATGTGGTTGTGCGAATCGCCGATGCAGCGCTCACAGATGTCGCGGTCGCGTACACGCTGATCGATCGCGCCCGCACGGTTTTTCAGTGGGGGCCGACCCCGAAGTCGAATTTAAAAGGCACGGTTCGTAGCAAGTCCAAGCAATCGTCCCAAGTTTTGAGCAATACGGAGGTAACAGCATGAGTAATCTAGATATGTCCGAAGCAATCAGAATGCTCGCCGGTGATCGCGGCATCTCCGTGGACTCCTTGCTGCAGGTGCTCGTTGAGGCACTCGCTACCGCCTACAAGAAGCGCCCGGGTGCGGCCGAAGAAGTAATAGTCGGCGTCAACCCAGAGAATATGGACATCACCTTCACCGCGTATGACGTCGACGACGACGGTAACTGGATTAACGAGCGCGATGACACGCCGAAGAAAGACGAGTTGGGTCGTATCGCGGCGCAAACATTCCGCCAAGTAATGAGTCAGCGCATTCGCGAAGTCGAGCGCGACCGCAAATTTGAGGAGTACGCCAACCGTGAGGGCGACATTGTTTCCGGCATCGTGCAAAAGACCGACACCAAGTACACGCTGCTCGACCTGGGCCGCGTCGAAGCCTTGTTGCCACAAGCCGAACAGGTGCAAGGCGAGACACGCGAGCCAAATGCGCGCCTCAAGGCCTACATCGTCGAAGTTCGCAAGACGCCAAAAGGCCCACAGATCGTTGTCAGTCGCACGCACCCTGGTCTAATTAAGCGCCTGTTCGAGCTCGAGGTTCCAGAAATCGCCGACGGCGTCGTCGAAATGAAGGCCTGCGCGCGTGAACCGGGTCAGCGCACCAAGATTGCCGTGTGGTCCAACGACCACAACGTCGACCCTGTTGGCGCGTGTGTCGGCGCCCGCGGCGGCCGAGTGCGCATGGTCGTCACCGAACTGCGCGGCGAGAAGGTCGATATCATTCCGTTCAGCGACGACCTGCCAGACTTCATTGCCAAGGCGATGTCTCCTGCCAAGGTCACCGAAGTTCGCCTCAGCGAAGATCGCACCCAGGCCGATGTCATCGTGCCCGATTTTCAATTGTCGCTGGCGATCGGCAAGATGGGCGTCAACGCCAATCTTGCCGCGCGCCTCACAGGCGTGCGCCTCGATGTCAAGAGCGAGACCCAGGCCGCCGAAGACGGCAGCAGCTATGTTGCCGTCGCGTCGTCGTCAACCGATGCGACTAGCGGCTTTGCCGAGGGCGAATGGGTGACCAATACCGAGACCGGCGCAATGGAGTGGCATGCCGCCGATGGTTCGGTCGTCAGCCGCGAGCAATGGGCTGCAACTTCCGATGCTCCACAAGCGACGAATGAAGTGGAAGGTTAATTTTTTTGGCCAAGATTTTGCGTGTTCATGAGCTCGCCAAAGAGCTTGGCATGTCCAATCAAGAGACGCTTGACCTATGTTCAAAATTAGGCATCGGTGTCAAGACGCAATCGTCGACGATTATTGAACAGCAGGCCGACCGCGTGCGCGTGCGCGCCAAACGCGAGGGTTTGGTTCGCGATGAGCAACCATCCGAGGCCAAAGTTGCAAAAAAGGCCTCGCCAAAAATCGCCGTCGACGGCGCCACCCCGGTAAAAAAAGCCGCCGCTAAAAAGACTCCGACGAAAAAGGGCGCCGTGCCCAAAAAAGCCGTAGCCAAGAAAACTTCCAGTTCCACTGAAGCCGCCGAAGTCGCAGCAGAACCAATTGTCGAAAAGCACAGTGACGTGCCTATTGTTTCCTCAGCGCAACCGATTCGCTCTGCGGCACCGACTGCGGTGAGCCGCGCGCAGCCAGCGCCAGTAGCGCCGGTGGCAAAAATTACGCCGGCGACTGCTGTTGCGCCACCCGTCGCCGCGCCACCCGTCGCCGCGCCGGCAACACTAATAGTTGCCGCGCCGGCAATTGCCCCGGCTGCCAAGTCCGCGCCGACGCTTCCAGCCTCGAGTCCGCCATCCGGTCGCACGATTCCGCCGCCGCCAGGTGGCCGAGTCATCCCACCGCCGCCGGGTGCAGCGCGCCGGCCGGGCGAGGGTGGCGTATTTCGTCCCACAACTAGTCGTCCACCGAGTCGTCCATCTGGCGGGACCAACGCCCGCACCGGCCGTATTCCCGCTTCGGCACTCGGTCGTGGCCCGGTCGGAACGGGTGGACCAAGTCGACCCACAACGCCAGGCGCGCGCCCCGCTGGCCCGGGCGCTGGTCGACCGGGTGGTGGCGCTCCATCGCGTGGTTCAGGCTTCGCCGGCCCAGGTCGTGGAGTCCCAGGCGGCGGCCCAGGTGGTGGCGGTCGTCCAGGTGGTGGCGGTCGCCCAGGTGGTGGCGGTCGTCCAGGTGGTGGCGGTC
>JBKJMC010000266.1:0-2625 GCA_046596615.1 Ilumatobacteraceae bacterium
GTTTTGTGACGCTTATTGGCCGGAAGTACTGATGACCCAAAATATTTCTACAGTTTGTTTGATTCCAGCTCGATCTGGATCTAAACGCATTGTCGGCAAGAACATTACGGACATTAATGGCCACCCCTTGCTTGCATACACAATCTCCGCGGCAATAGATTCTGGTGTGTTTGACATGGTCTTGGTGTCCACCGACTCAAGTGAATATGCCGAAATTGCTAGACATTACGGAGCGGAAGTGCCATTTCTTCGCCCATCTGAATTTTCCGAAGACTATTCTCCAGATATTGAGTGGGTCAAATACACGCTGAACGAATTGCATGCACACGGTCGTCATTTCGGTCAGTTTTCGATTTTGCGCCCAACCAGCCCATTTCGAACCGGTACCACGATCCGTCGAGCAATGGCACAGTTTTCTGAATGCACTTTTGCTGATTCAATAAGAGCAGTTGAACTATGCACTCAGCATCCGGGGAAGATGTGGACAATTGTCGATGACTTTTTGGTTCCACTACTTTCAGTGCAATCCGAAGGAGTCGAATGGCATTCATCTCCTACTCAATCACTACCACAAGTTTGGGTACAAAATGCGAGCCTCGAAATCGCAAGATCCAATTGCGTAACTGAATTCAATTCGATTTCGGGTAAAAAAATTCTGTCGTTTAAAACTCTCTACCCGGAGGGACTCGATCTTAATACACCGGCAGATGAGTTGGTTCTTCGATCCGTAGTGGACTCATCGCCATTCTTGTTGCCAGAAATTTCTCAATCACCATATTTTTCGAAAAATCGTTAAGGATGAAGGATGGAAACCGTGCAGCGTGCACAACTAGAGGGAGCGAGTTCAATTTAACGCGCTCTTGACGGGTCAATATTCTCATGGCAAAGTAGGGGGCACAATGACCCAGAACAAACATCTCCATGACGCCCTTACCGGCCAGCACCTCACCTTTTTACAATCCGCGCAGGACACCGCCGGCGAGCTGCTGCAGTTGGAGGTCCGGCTCGATGCGGGCGGCTGGGTCCCGCGCCATGCCCACGCCCGCCAGGACGAGCGCGTCAATGTGCTTGCCGGCACGCTTACCGTTCGCGTCGGACGTAGCGAGCGAACGCTCGGGGTCGGCGACAGTATTCACGTGCCCCGGCGCAAACTCCACATCTTGCGCAACACCGGCGAGGGTGAGGCACGCTTCCTCCTCGACGTTCGTCCCGCCCGCCGCATGGAAGCAGCAATGCGCGTCTTGTTCGGCGTCATGAGACTCCTCCGCCCGGTGGCCCGCTTTCGGTCCCGGCGAACCCAACGAACCCAAAAATAGACGCTTGTGAGCTCGTCACAACATCGCTTAAACCGATATTGAGACCATAATTGATGAGAACCCGATCGATTCCTGTCGTCCCCCTGATACGCGCGAGTCATTTTCAACCGACTTTCGCGGTAACAGCAATTACTACGGCGCTCGCTATTTCTGTTGGCCGCGGCGCTGGTTCCGTTTGGGTTGCATTGGCGGTGCTCTCCGGTCAATTCTCAGTTGGCTGGAGTAACGATTATCTTGATCGCGAGCGAGATCTGCAATCGCATCGTGGCGATAAGCCGATCGTTGCTCGGCAAGTAAGCGCAGAGTTGGTCGGTGCTTGCGCGGTGCTTGCTCTGAGCGCGTGCATACCGCTGTCTATGATCTCGGGGTGGCGGGCCGGAACCATTCATCTGCTTGCGGTGGCGTCGGCGTGGCTGTACAACATCAAGTTGAAGTCAACCCTGGCCAGTGTCGTGCCGTATCTGTTTTCTTTCGGCCTACTTCCCGCGTTTGTCACGCTTGGTCTTAGCGGGCATCCATGGCCGCGGCCATGGGCGATGACTTCCGCAGCACTTTTAGGAGCCGGCGCGCACTTTGTCAATGCGTTGCCAGACCTTGAAACCGATCGAGCGACCGGCGTGTTCGGCTTGCCACACCGACTGGGATTTATGCTCTCGCTGGTCCTTGGCGCATTCCTAGTCGCAGCCTCGACGGTAGTTATCGCGTTATCCGTGACGATGTCGACGGGTCGATTCCGCCTCTCGCTCGTGGCATTGGCAGTGGTCGGGGTAATTGGAGTTTGTGCCGCCGGGTTATCGGGACGACAGCGCACGGCATGGCCGCTCACACTTTGTTTGGCTGGCGTAAGTGTGATCGCCCTGATCGCAAATGGAAGTTCCCTCGTAAATGGGTAGCAATCACTAGGGTTGGCGACAGTTTAATTTGACTCGAAAGTCGTATGCTTCAATTCATGCGGCGCCTAATTTTTCGCCTGATCGCAGTTGTAGCGTGCGTCGTCGCTAACTCGATTGTCGGAATTTCATCGGCATCGGCGGCATCGTGTCATGATGGCGGCTACTGCGTCGTTGGGAATCTCGGTCCCGGCGGGGGAATCGTCTTTTACGACGCCGGGTCACTGCAGTGGTGGGGTCGGTACCTTGAGTTCAAGGGAACCCTCCAATGGGTTGTGCCATGGAGCCCGAGCGAATTGGCGTCCGTATCTGTCTATCCAGCGCCAATCGCGGGCGTATCGGTATTTCGACAGCAGGTGTTGAGCAAGGCAATTGGCATGGGCAGGAAGAACACAGCAGCAATTCTTGGCGCCTACGGC
>JBKJMC010000005.1:0-5487 GCA_046596615.1 Ilumatobacteraceae bacterium
CTCCCGCGTCACGACCGCCGGCGCGGCGCCGTCGCTCGGCAAGTACCTGCTGCTCAGTTACCTCACGCCTGAGCACGCCGTCGAGGGCGCCGAATTGCAAGTGATGTATATGAACGAGTTGTTCCCAGTTCGGGTCGCCCGCGTCGGTAGCCAAGGCCTGTTCGACCCGACCGATGCGCGCATGAAGAGCTAGCCAGAAAATCACCGCGATGAGGATTCTTGTTTGCGTCAAGCGGGTGCCAGCACCTGGCGCGCGCATCAACATCACCGACGACGGCCAGGCAGTAGACACCGCTTTTCTCGGGTTCACCATCAGCCCGCACGAGGAGTGCGCGGTCGAAGCAGCGGTGCAACTTATCGAGAAGCACGGCGGCGACGTAACGGTGCTTACGCTCGGGCCGATCGAAGCCGAAGAGCAGCTGCGAACCGCCGTCAGCGTCGGCGCCACCAGCGCGGTGCTGATTGCGATCAGCGGGCCAGACTGGGACGCGCAGCGAACGGCCGGTGCGATAATCGCGGCGACGACCGATCTTGAAGAAACGGGCGGCAAGTTTGATCTGATTCTGTTCGGCAATGAGTCTGCCGACTCTGGCGGATACCAAGTCGGCGTGCGCGCCGCGTACGCGCTGGGTCGCCCGATGATCAATGGTGCGAAAAGTATTGAGGTCGCTAACGGAGTCGCATCCGTGAAGCGCGAGGGCGACGCCGGTGTAGAGGTGTACGAGTTACCGATGCCCGCCGCAATCGGCGTCAAGGAAGGCATCAATTTGCCGCGTTACCCGACGATGAAGGGTCGCCTCGCGTCTAAGAAGGTCGCGATCACCCGCACCGAGAAAGAAAGCGCGGTCGGAGGGTTGAAGATGATCACGCTGCAACGCCCGCCAGAACGCGTTAGCAACACGCAAATTCTCGGCACGGGCCCCGAGGCCGCGTCTGCCGTCGTCGACCTGCTGGTCGAACTGGGCGTGCTCAAGTGAGCGTGCTCGTGGTAGTTGATCACGATCGCGGCGCGATCTCGCCGGCGACCCTCGGCGCGCTAACCGCAGCGAAGAACCTGTCGACGCAGATGAGCACGACGATGTCAGCCCTGACGATCGGGGCCAATTCCGACTACTTGAGTGCGACGTTGGCGCAGTACGGCGCGGCGGCGATCTATCAGGCCCACAACGTGGCGCTGACCGACTTTGGCCCAGAGGCGTGGGGCGAAGTCGTCGCCCAAATCGTGCGCACCAATAATCCGCAAGTCGTGATCGGCTGCGGCACCGAGCGCGGCAACGAGGTGATGGCCCAGGCCGCAGCGCGACTCGGCCTGCCAGCGGCGATGAACTGCACCGAGTTCGATGCCAACTTCACGGGGTCGCAATCGTTGCGAGTAACCCGCACCCGCTGGGGCGGCTCGCTGATGGAGACTGCCGAGATCGACGCCCCGACCAGGCTCGTGACCCTGGCCAACCATTCCGTCGAGCCGCTCGAGTCGCCAGTTGTAGCGACAAACTCTGTGATCGAAGTACTACTCGACGACTCAGTCTTGCATTCGATCGTGCGCAACAGGGTCGAGCGTGTCGCTGGCGTAACCCTTGCGACTTCGCCAGTTGTAGTCAGCGGCGGACGCGGCGTCGGCTCGGCCGAGGCATTTGCCCCGCTTGAAGAACTCGCCGCTCTGCTCGGCGGGGTCGTGGGTTGTTCGCGCGCGGTGACCAACAATGGGTGGCGCAACCATACCGATCAGGTCGGCCAGACGGGCACCCGCATCGCCCCCGACATCTACATCGCCTGTGGAATATCTGGCGCGATTCAGCACTGGGTCGGCGCAATGGCTTCGAAAAATATTTTGGCCATCAACATCGACAAAGAGGCCAACATCGTGACCAAGGCTGGCTACGCCGTAATCGGAGACCTGCACAAGGTAGTGCCCGCCATCTCGGCCGAGATCCGCCGCCGCCGCGCCGTTTGATTTCACAAGCGCACGTAAAAATTGTGCGCGCCATTAGTCGCCATAATCACCAAGGTTGTAGCCTCAACTCGCTACATACCGGTGCTTGACCAAGGGGATTTGTGACAGAGATCGAGACAGGCGGGCCGCGTCGTCGCGGCCGCGATCGCCACAACGCTGGCCCGCGCTCCAAGGTCCCCGACCAGAAGCCGTTTCGTCAACCCAAGATGCAGTACCCCCCGACCAAGGTCGTCAGCGACGACGAGATCGAGGCGATCCACCGCGCATCTTTGAGCATTTTGTCAGATTTTGGAATGGATTTTCTAGAGCCAGAGGCGCGCGACTTACTGATCAAGGCCGGTGCCACCGTCGAGCCAGGCACTCAGCGAGTGCGCTTCGACCCCGAGATGGTGCTCGAGACAATCGAGACCTGCCCTAGTGAATTTAAGTTGCACTCGCGCAACCCGGCGCACACCCTCGATATTGGCGGCAACAACGTGGCCTTCGGCTCGGTGGCCAGCCCGCCAAATTTTGTCGACTTCGAAGGCAGTCGCCACCCGGGGACGCGCGAAAACTTCCGCGATCTTCTCAAACTCACCCAGGTATTCAACATCATTCACTTCATATCTGGATACCCCGTCGAACCCGTCGACCTGCACCCCTCGATCCGCCACCTCGAATGCACGCACGACATGCTCACGTACACCGACAAGGCGCTGCACTGCTACAGCCTCGGCCGCCAACGCAACCAAGACGTGCTCGAGATGGTGCGCATAGCGCGCCAAATTGACGACGCCACGCTCGATAAAGAACCATCTGTGTTCAGCATCATCAACTCGTCGTCGCCGCTGCGCCTCGACATCCCGATGTTGCAAGGGATCATGGAGTTCTCTTCGCGCAATCAGGTGATCGTGATGACGCCGTTCACGCTGGCCGGCGCAATGGCGCCGATCACGCTGGCCGGCGCGCTCGCCCAGCAAAACGCCGAGGCTTTGGCTGGCATGGTGTTCACGCAAGTCGTGCGCCCAGGCGCGCCGGTGATGTACGGCGGGTTTACTTCGAACGTCGACATGCAGTCGGGGGCTCCGGCGTTCGGTACGCCCGAATACATGCGAACCGCAATGGCCGGCGGCCAACTCGCCCGTCGCTATAAAGTTCCGTACCGCTCGAGCAACGTCTGTGCCGCGAACGCGCTCGACGCCCAGGCCGCCTACGAGAGCGTGTTCTCGCTGTGGGGCGCGATTCAGGGCGGCGTCAACTTCTTGATGCACGGTGCCGGCTGGATGGAGGGCGGGCTGCACGCATCACTTTCAAAATTCGTTCTCGACGCCGACTTGCTGGCGATGGTTGCCGCCTACCTCGACCCGATTGTGGTCGACAACGACACGCTTGCGCTCGATGCGATCAAGGAAGTCGGCCCCGGCGGCCACTTCTTCGGCGTGCAACACACACAGGATCGCTTTCGCGATGCCTTCTATAAGCCGCTGCTCTCAGACTGGCGCAACTTCGAGTCGTGGGACGAGGCCGGCCGTCCAGAGGCCGGCGGCAAGGCAGCGGAACTAGCCAAATTATTTCTCGAAGAGTACAAACAGCCCGAGCTCGATCCGCTCGCGCGCGAGGAGCTAGACGCATTTCTGGCGCGCCGAATTTCCGAAGGCGGAGTCGCCACCGATTATTAATCTCTAATAATGAGTTTCGGTACCTATTAAATTTCCCAAACAAAAGGCCTGAAAGGCAATACCAATGAAGTCATCGGCGCGCGTAGTAGTCATCGGGGGCGGGGTCGTTGGCGCCTCAGTCCTCTATCACCTCACCAAGGGCGGCTGGACAGACGTCGTGTTGCTAGAGCGCAAACAACTCACGGCCGGTTCGACGTGGCACGCCGCTGGCGGCATGCACACGCTCAACGGCGACCCCAACGTCGCGCGGTTGCAGCAGTACACCGTCAACTTGTACAAGGAAATCGAGAAGGAATCCGGGCAAAACTGCAGCATTCACCTGCCCGGCGGCTTGCAACTCGCCGACACTCCTGCCCGTCTCGACTGGCTGAGAATGGCGCAGGCGCGCGGACGTTACTTGGGCATGCACATGGAAATGATCTCGATGAAGGAAGCCAAAGAATTAAACCCGTTGCTCGAAGAGAAGTACTTCGTCGGCGCGCTTTACGACGAAGACGAGGGCAGCGTCGACCCGTATGGCGTCACCCACGCCTACGCGATCTGCGCTCGCAACCGCGGAGCCGAGGTTTACACCGACACTTGGGCGACCGACCTTCATCACCGCCAAGACGGCACCTGGACGGTCATCACCGACAAGGGCGAGATTCACGCCGAGCACGTCGTTAACGCTGGCGGATTATGGGCCCGCGAAGTCGGGCGCATGTGTGGTCTCGAGTTGCCGGTTCTGGCGATGGAACATCACTACCTAATGACCGAGCCGATGGACGAGGTCATCGAGTACAACGTCAAGACTGGTCGCGAGTTGCCCCACCTGATCGACTTCGCCGGCGAGATCTACGCCCGCCAAGAGGGCCAGAGCATCTTGCTCGGCACATACGAGCAAGAGAACCGCCCGTGGTCGACGAAGGAAACGCCGTGGGACTTCGTGTTTCAGTTGTTGCCGCACGACCTAGAGCGCATCGCCCCAGAACTCGAGCGCGGATTCGCGCACTTCCCCGCCGTCGGCCGCGCGGGCATCAAGAAGTTCGTCAACGGTCCGTTCACTTTTAGTCCAGACGGCAACCCGCTGGTCGGTCCGATCAAGGGCATGCCGGGCATGTGGTCTGCCTGCGCGGTGATGGCCGGATTGTCGCAGGGCGGCGGCGTCGGTCTATCGCTTGCCAACTGGATGATTCACGGAGACCCCGGCGCCGACATCTGGGGCATGGACGTCGCTCGATACGGCGACTACGCGACGCTCGAATACACCAACTCAAAAGTTCGCGAAAACTATTCGCGCCGCTTTCGCATCACCTTCCCCAACGAAGAACTTTTAGCCGGCAGGCCGCTGCACACGACGCCGATCTACGATCGCCTGATCGATCACAACGCCGTGATGGGCGCGGGCTTCGGCCTCGAGCACCCACTTTGGTTTCAAGACAAGGGCAAGGAACCGGTCGAAGAGGTGACTTTCTATCGATCTAACGCATTCACCAACGTCGGCGAAGAGTCGCGCGCGGTGCGCGAGCGCGTGGGCTTCTCAGAGGCTTCAAACTTCGCCAAGTACAAGGTCAGCGGCGAGGGGTCTGCCAAGTGGCTGTCGAGCCTATTCACCAATTCGCTACCCAGGATTGGGCGCACGGCGCTCACCGCGATGCTTAACCCTGAGGGCAAGATCGTCGGAGAATTTTCTGTCTCGCGCATCGGCGACGAGGAGTTCTTCTTGTTCGGATCTCAGGCAGCCGAGGTCCACCACCCCCGCTGGTTTCTTGCGCACCTACCAAAAGATTCTCAAATTCGTTTCGAGACGCTGGCCCTGTCGATGCTCGGGCTTACCGTTGCGGGCCCAAGGTCGCGCGATGTGTTGCAGAAGTTGACGGCGACCTCGTTGGCTAC
>JBKJMC010000161.1:0-2765 GCA_046596615.1 Ilumatobacteraceae bacterium
CAATTCAGTCTGCATACGACGTCCAGGGGGTCGGAATCATCACCCTCAAGCAAAGTGTCACGGGTCTCGATGTAGTCGAGGTGAAACCAGTTTCGGGGTGGTTCTACGATGTCGAGAATGAGCGCGCAAATCGCGTCGAAGTCAAATTTTCCAGCGGCACACAGAGAGTGAAATTTAACGCCGAGCTCCTTGACGGTCGCATAATTACGTCGGTGCAGGCGACAGACACCGCAGTTGCGCAAGCGCCAAAAGGTAACGGAAACGACGATGAGGAAGGAGAGGCTGACGGCGATGATGACTAACAACCGAGTAACACCAAAACGCGACAAACACCCGGCACGCAGTGCACGAATTATTACCACTGGATTTTCGGTAGCGTCCATTCTTGGATTGACATCGGCCTACGCCTTGGCCGCTCAAAATAACTCCAAGGCCGAACTAGCCGTGTCCTCGACGCAGCCCACCGTCTTGAGTCAAAGTGGCCTGTCTTTTGCTGCCGCATTGGTTACTCCGGCCGCGCCTACGACCCCGGCGATTGCGCCGACGCTTCCGGCGGCGGCGAATCCGGCTCCCACCGCTACACCAGTACGTACCGCCGCAACATCGACGACCGTAACACTTGCCCCAGCGCCACAGATCATGATCAACATTCCAAAACCCACGCCGGTCGTGATAACAAGCAGTGGTTCCAAATAGCACCACCCAACAAACATTTCCCGTAATGGGGAATACGGCCGTAGTCGCTATTCGCGGTTGCTCAAGTGGATCACATGCGTATGCCGAACGACGATTGCGTGCGCTCGAGCAGCGTTGGAGCAGGTTCATTCCCACAAGCGATATTTCTCGCCTGAACATGTCGAGGGGTCAGCCAACAGAGGTCCACCCCGACACCGTCACCTTGGTTCAATACCTCGTAACCGCTCACGAACAATCACACGGAGCATTCAACCCCACGCTGTTGCCCGCGTTGGTTTCGCTTGGTTACGCCAGTTCGCTGCGAGATTCATCCATGACTACCGTGCTCCCAGAATTGGCATCGATGGCCGAACCCCTGTCGAACACGTTGGTCAACGAGGACACGTGCGTTGTGCAATTGCCTGTTGGCATCACGCTCGACCCCGGCGGCCTTGGCAAGGGACTCGCTGCCGACATAGTTGCAACCGAGCTGATCGCCGAGGGCGCAAGCGGAGCTTGCGTGAGTGTGGGCGGTGACCTTCGTTGCGCGGAGAGCGACATTGCACAACAAACTTGGAACATCAACATCGAGTCTCCCTTTGACCCCACGAGGATCATCGCAGAGTTGGCAATCTCCAATGGTGGTGTCGCAACATCGTCCACAAAGGCCAAACGCTGGCACACGCAGCGACGCGAGCTTCATCATTTGCTCTCGCCAACAACTCATCTGCCGCTTCCGGAAGACGGCGACTCGCCCGTGCAGGCCACAGTGATCGGCGCCGAGGCGGTTTGGGCAGAAGTATTTGCTACCACCGTGCTTGTCGCGGGCGGCGTCGAAGGTCTCGCTCTAGCACAAGAACTGCACCTCGGCGCCTTGGTAGTGTTGAACAACGGCGAAATAATTGTTAATGATCAATGGAAAGAATTTCTGCGATGATCAACCCGCAGTTTTGGTGGTACCTAACGCGCGCCTCTGGGATTGTGGCGTGGGGTCTGCTCACGGCATCGGCGCTGTGGGGCATTCTGCTCTCGACCCGCCTGCTCAAGCCATACGATAGGCCGGCTTGGCTACTTGACCTGCACCGCTGGCTCGGCACGCTGACGATAGTCGGCGTCGCAGTTCATCTCGTCGCGTTGATCACCGATAGCTACGTTCATTTCGGGCTAGCCGAGGTATTAGTGCCGATGAAAACAACGTGGCGGCCGGGAGCTGTGGCGTGGGGAATCGTGGCGATGTACTTGTTGGTTGCCGTGCAGGCTTCGTCGGTGCTGATGAAGAAGATTCCCAAAAAGTTGTGGCGCGGTATTCACCTAACTAGTTATGTGATGTTTGTCAGCGTCTCTGTGCACTCGCTCACAGCCGGCACAGACAGGGGCGCCGCGCTATTTCAGGCGCTCGCCGTTGCGCTAATCACGCTGATGATCGCGCTGACAGGTATTCGCTTGTTGTATCGAGGCAAACCCCGCACCAGGGAGCTGCTATCGGCGAATGCCAGCGCCGCGGGAGCAACAACATCGATATCAACTTCACGGAAGCAAACGCTTCCGCCGCCATCCCCACGCTAGATGCGGCTGATCTGTTTGCGGTTCTTGGTCTTCGACAGGCGATAGTCCTTATTCATCAGCGCAATCACGTCTAGCGAAATCTCCTTCGGACAGGCGGCAGAACACTCGCCCGTGTTTGTGCACGAGCCGAACTGCTCGTCCATCTTTTCGACCATCGTCTCTGTGCGCTTGAATCGTTCGGCCTGCCCCTGCGGCATCAAATTGAGGTGCGCCAACTTGGCGCCGGTGAATAGGTTGGCCGCGCCATTGGGGCACGCTGCCACGCAGGCGCCGCAACCGATGCACTGCGCCGAATCCATCGCCGCATCGGCCACAGTTTTTGGTATGGGGATTAGGTTGGCATCGGGCGCGCCGCCTGTGATGGCGGTAATGAATCCGCCCGATTCTATGATTCGGTCGAACGAGGATCGATCGACCATCAGATCTTTTATGATCGGGAAGGCCGCCGCACGCCACGGCTCGATCACAAAAGATCTGATGGTCGATCGATCCTCGTTCGACCGAATCATAGAATCGGGCGGATT
>JBKJMC010000056.1:0-7891 GCA_046596615.1 Ilumatobacteraceae bacterium
TCTTCATCGACTCGATTACGATCAGCTCGGCGTCTGCATCGACTGTGTCGCCGACACCAGCTTTTATAGCGGCGACGGTGCCAACGAGCGGCGAGACGACATGAATCACTGGCTTCGCTTGCTGTCTGCGATGACTTGTCGCAGTTCGGCAACCTGCTTCGTAAGTTCGGCGATATCACCCTGCAGTAGAAAGTCGTTTCGCAATGTGACCACAATGTGGCCATTGGCGCCGAGGACCGCACTTTCCACATCGCTGAGGCTTCGTGCGCCCTGCTCGGATGCGTCTTCCAGAAGATCATCTTCGCTCAATCGTTGATGCCGTAGTGCTCGCTGATTGATGCGACCGGCCGTTATGAGATTTGCTGGACGTCCGACGATTATTTGATGTAGTCGCCGATTACGACTCACCGCATACTCAAGCACGCCGTTCGCCACGAACAATGTGGTCGCCCCGATTAGGGCTCCAGTGATCGACGTATCTTGGCCGATGATTCCGTTCTGTACCGCATTTGCGACTGCGAGCAGTACAACGAGTTCGAGAGCATTGTGTTGACCGATTTCGCGCTTTCCGCTGAGGCGAAGTGCGATCACTAGAAAGGTATAAATGATGAGTGGACGAACAATCTTTTCGGTAACCGAGGGATCTAGATCCATAATCGCGTTCCACATGACTGCCAAACTAGCGGTGGGCCAGGTAGGTATCGAACCTACGACCAAGGGATTATGAGTCCCCTGCTCTGACCACTGAGCTACTGGCCCCGATTTTGCTCGTAATTGTCGTGCACCAAAATCAGGCACGATTTCTCAACGAGTGGCTCCGGGGGTGGGGGTCGAACCCACGACACACGGATTAACAGTCCGTTGCTCTGCCAACTGAGCTACCCCGGAAAGGTAGACGGGTAGAGCCTACCGAAACCGACGCAATTTTCGGGTTGCTAAACCCGCAACTCCGGCAACGCCACGATGGCATCGATCGCCTCGGGGTTAGCGAGCGCCTCGCGGTTTCGCACCGGGCGGCCGTTGACAGCATCGGAGACCGCCAATTCGACCAGTTTGTTGCTGCGGGTGCGCGGCAGATCGGAGACGCGCAACACGAGGGCCGGCACGTGACGCGGAGTACACGCATTTCGAATCCGCGATTTGAGGTCGGCGATTAAATCGGCCGTAAGGACGGCCTCGCCTGCGAGGCGCACCAGCAACACGATGCGCACGTCGTTTCGCCACACTTGTCCGAACACCAAGCTCTCGACTACATCTTGGTGTTGCTCGACAACTCGATATATCTCGGCGGTGCCGATGCGCACGCCGCCTGGATTCAGCGTCGAATCGCTGCGACCGTGGATCACGATGCCGCCGTTACTCGTGAACGATGCGAAATCACCCTGCGTCCACACGCCGGCGAAGCGCTCGAAGTACGCCGCAACAAATTTAGGACCGGGACTTTGCGGCGAAGGCAGGCCGACTACGCCGTCGGACCAAAAACCCAACGGGATACTTGGGAATGGATTCCTGCAAATTAATTCGCCCGAAGTGTTCGGTCGCTTGTTGAGTGAATTTAAGCCTTCGTCGACGACATCGCTGGCCATACCCAACATCCGGCGTTGGATCTCCCCCGAATAGACAGGTGATGTTGGGTCGCCTCCGACAAAGCAGGCGCAGATGTCGGTGCCGCCCGAAATTGAGGCTAAGTGCAAATCTTTCTTGACGTGCACATAAATCCACTCGAAGCCCTCTGGCGCCAAAGGCGAACCCGTAGAACAAACCGTGCGCAGAGACGATAGCGAGTGGCTCGCGATCGGAGACGCGTTGGCCTTGCGCAACGAATCTATGAACTTTGCTGAGACCCCAAGCAACGAGAGTTGCTCGGCGTCAACGATGTCGAATAGCCGAGTCATCGTCGGTGTCGTCGGCGACCCGTCGAATAACACGACGGTGGCACCGCTCGCCAGCACGCTAACCATCCAGTTCCACATCATCCAACCTGTTGTTGTGAAGTACATCACCCGGTCGCCCGAGCGAATGTCGCAGTGCAACTGATGCTCCTTAACGTGCTGCAGTAATACTCCGCCGGTGCGGTGCACGATGCATTTGGGCACACCTGTGGTGCCGGAAGAATACAAAACATACCAAGGATGATCGAATCCGAAGCGACGGGGCCGCAGCGGTGCGGCATCGCCAGAGGCAACAAAGTCGGAGTACGAAAGATACGCCCCGCTAGCCCGCTGCACCGCGGCATCCGAAGGTGCGACGAGGCCGCTGTGCACCAAAACGGTTTCAACAACCGATGGCAATTGCGAAACGATTTGCTCGAGGCGCCCGAGGCAATCAAAATTTTTGCCGCCGTAGCGGTAGGCATCTATAGCCACAATTACCTTGGGCTCAATTTGTCCAAAACGATCCAGCACCCCGTTGGCGCCAAAGTCCGGCGAACACGACGAAAACACGGCGCCGATCGAAGCCGCGCCGAGCATCACCTCAATCGCCTCGATGCCGTTCGGCAACCACACGGCGACACGGTCTCCGGCCACAACCCCGCGTTTAGCCAGCGCGCCCGCGATCGCCGCGGTCCGGGCGCGCAGATCGTCCCACGAACAGGAGCGACGATTACCGAGTTCGTCGATCGCCACAATGGCCTCGCCCGAACCAGATCGCGCCAGGATGTTTTCGACGACGCTCAGCTCGGCATCGGGGAAAAACCGCGCGGCCGGCATCATCTGACTGTCGACGAAAACGCGATCGCCGCGTTCGCCGACGACGCCGCAGTAAGCCCAAACCCGCGCCCAAAAATCTTCTGGGCAATTTACCGACCACAGATGCAGCGACTCGTAGTCGACACGCGAATCGGCGCCCAAATGCGCGTTGGCCTCAGCGAACTCGTACATCCGTGTTTGCTTGCGCCGCGGATCAGAGGGCGCCCACACGCTAAGCGACCGCGAACTCATGACCACTAACCTATATATCTGTTAATGCCTTCCGCGATTAATGGCGACCACGATTGACTAACTAAGGAGAAATCATGAACTGGGGATCTTTCATCACTTGTGCCGTCACCGGTTCTGGCGAGACAACAACCAAGAGCGACAAAGTACCGGTGACCCCAGAACAGATTGCTGACTCGGCGATTGAGGCCGCCAAGGCCGGCGCAGCAGTGGTGCACATTCATGTGCGCGAACCCGGCAATGGGCGCGGCTCGCGCAACACCGAATACTACGCAGAGGTCGTCGACCGAGTGCGCTCGAGCGACACCGACGTGGTCATCAACTTGACGGCCGGCATGGGCGGCGATTTGGTGCTCGGCGGCGACGAGAAGGTCTTCCCAATCGACGAGATCGGCACGGACATGGCTGGCGCCACAGAGCGGCTCGACCACGTCACGCGCCTGCGCCCGGAAATTTGCACGTTGGATTGTGGCACGATGAATTTTTCTTCGGGCGGCGACTACATCATGGTCAACTCTCCGAGCGTTTTGCGCAAGATGGCCAAGCTCGTACAACAAATTGGCGTGCGCCCAGAACTCGAAGTATTCGACACCGGCCACCTCGTAATGGTCAAAGATTTGATTGCCGAGGGACTACTCGACGACCCCGTGATGATTCAGTTGTGCATGGGCATCGCCTACGGAGCACCGGATGACCCCAACACCTTAATGGCGCTCGTCAACCAGATCCCCGCGGGCGCAGTCTTTTCGGCGTTTTCGATCGGCCGTATGCAGTTGCCGTACGTGGCGATGGCCGTGCTCGCCGGTGGCAACGTGCGCGTCGGGCTCGAAGACAACCTCTACCTAAATCGCGGCGAGTTGGCGACAAACGGGCAACTGGTAGAACGCGCCGTCAAGATTCTCGACAACATGAACGTCAGCGTGATGTCGCCGCAAGAGGTTCGCAGCAAACTCAAACTCACTAAACACGCATGAGCGGCCTCCCGGGCCTAAAGACAGTAGGCCTGCTCGGCGGCGGCGTAATTGGCGCCGCTTGGGCTGCGCGTTTCGCTCTCAATGGCGTCGACGTGAAGCTTTACGACGTCGACCCCGAGTCGCCGCGCAAGACGGGCGAAGTCATGAGCAACGCCCGCCGCGCGTATGCGAAGTTGACGCTCGCACCGTTTCCCATGGAAGGTTCGATCACCTTCGTTAGTAGCGTCGAAGAGGCGGTCACAGGCGTCGACTTCGTGCAAGAGAGCGCGCCTGAGCGCCTCGAACTGAAGCAAGAGCTTTTTGCCCGCGCCAGCAAGGCCGCCGACCCGACGACAGTATTCGGCTCTTCAACTTCCGGACTGCTACCGACCCAAATTCAACGCGACATGGTTAACCCCGAGCGCTTCGTCGTCGGGCACCCATTTAATCCCGTATACCTGATGCCGCTCGTAGAGATTTGCGGCGGCGAAAGAACGTCGGAAGCGACCAAGGAACGGGCCAGGCAGGTGTACACGCAGATCGGAATGCGCCCGCTGATGCTAAGCAAAGAAATCGACGGTTTCGTAGCCGATCGATTGATGGAGGCTTTGTGGCGCGAGGCGCTGTGGCTCGTTAACGACGGCGTTGCCACCGCCACAGAGATCGACGACGCGATGCGCTTCGGCCCTGGCCTGCGCTGGTCGTTCATGGGCACATTTCTCGTCTACCGAATCGCCGGCGGCGAGGCCGGTATGCGCCACTTCATGGCCCAGTTCGGCCCGTCGCTGAAATGGCCGTGGACAAAGTTGATGGATGTACCCGAACTCGACGACGTGCTGCTCGAAAAAATTGTCTCGCAGTCGGACGCGCAGGCGGGCACCGCAACAATTCGCGAACTCGAGGCGTTGCGCGACGACTGCCTTGTCGCCGTGATGCAAGGCCTGCGCGCGTCTAACTACGGCGCCGGCGAAGTGCTCGCAAGTTACGAGAAGGTTCTGTTCGGGCGCGGACCGCAACCTGTGCTGACCCCAGACAAACCAATAGTAGCCCTCGAGCGGATCATCCCCTCCGAATGGGCCGACTACAACGGCCACACCAACGACAGTCGCTACGCGCAGTTATCAAGTGAGGCCAGCGATTGTTTCTTCCGTTCGATCGGCTTCACCGACGAATACCTCGCGAGCGGACGCACTTTTTATACGGTCGAAAGCCACGTGCGCTTTTTAGACCAGACGCGCTCTGGCGACAAGGTCAAGGTAACCGTGCAGGTCGCTTCGTCGGACGCCAAACGCATTCACCTGTGGACGGAGATCGTGCGCACGGACGGCGTGGTAGCCGCCACGCTCGAGCATCTGTTCATGCACATCGACACTGCGAGCGGCAAGACATCGCCGATGGGCGAAGAGATGCTCGCCAAATTGCAACCAATAGCCGAGGCTCACGCCAAATTGCCAAGACCGATCGGCATCGGTCGTAGCGTCGGCGAGCGACCAGCGAAGTAGAAATCATGGCGATCGAACCCTGGAAGCCCGGAGACAGAATCGATGCCCCCCTTGAGATATACGCCTGCACGGTCGAACCGGAGTGGGTCGACTACAACAACCACATGACCGAGGCCGCCTACTTAACCGCTTTTGGTTGGGGATCAGATGCTCTTTTCACGTACATCGGCGACAACGATGCTTACCGCCTCGCCGGAAACTCGTTCTACACGGTCGAGACGCACATCGTCTACGAGCGCGAGGCCTACATCAACGAACCGTTGCGAGTGGCGACGCTTATGCTCGGCGTTGACAACAAGCGCCTGCACATTTACCACGCGATGTATCATGGCCAAACAGGTACGCGCCTCTCGACCACCGAGCAGATGCTCGTGCATGTCGATATGAACTCGGGTAAGTCGTCGGAGATCCTCCCCCACGTCGCCGCCGCACTCAATGCGATTTACTTAGTCCACAAAGATATCCCGACGCCACAAAACGTCGGCAGAGTGATGAAGATCAAGACGAAATAACAAGAGAGATAGGCAGGTTTCTAAATGGATTTCTCACTCACCGACGAACAAGATGCGATCGTCGCCACGACGCGCACGTTCACTGAGCGCGAGTTGATGCCACACGAACAGATGGTCGAGAGGCTCGGCGAGGTTCCGGCCGAGTTGATCAAGCAGATTAAGGAGCGCTCGCAACAAGCCGGCATCTACGCCTGCAACATGCCAGCCGAATACGGTGGAGGCGGTCTCGACTCTTTCGACACCACCCTGGTGGATCGAGAGTTCGGCGCCACCACCTATGCGCTGCACTACATCGTCGCCAGGCCATCGAACATTTTGCGCGCCTGCGTCGGCGATCAGATCGCCGAGTATCTAATACCAACCATCACCGGCGAGCGCGTCGACTGCCTGGCGATGTCGGAGCCGGATGCCGGCTCGGATATGCGCGGCATGAAGTGCACCGCGGTGCGAGACGGCGCCGACTGGGTGATCAATGGAACCAAGCACTTCATCTCCCACGCCGACCTCGCCGACTACGTGATTCTGTTCGCCGCCACGGCCGAAGAGCAGACATCGAAGGGACCGAAAAAAAAGATCACGGGCTTTCTCGTCGACTTTGACACCCCTGGCTGTGACAAGGTCGCGGGTTACAACTGCGTATCGAACTCCGGATACCACAACATGATTATCAATTTCGACAACTGTCGCATCCCTGCGAGCAAGGTGCTCGGCGAGGTGCACGGCGGCTTTGACGTCGCCAACGAGTGGCTGGGCGCCACTCGGTTGCAGGTCGCGGCAGTGTGCGTCGGCCGCGCTCGTCGGGCGTTGCGCATGGCCATCGAATGGGCGGCGACTCGTGAACAGTTCGGCCAACAGATCGGCAAATTTCAGGGCGTCTCGTTCAAACTCGCCGACATGCAGACTCGACTCGACGCCGCCGAGTTGCTGACTCTGCGAGCCGCCTGGAACGACGCGCACGGCCGGTTCGACGACTCAGAGATGGCGATGGCCAAAGTGTTCTCGAGCGAGATGTGCCAATACGTAACCGACGAGGCCATCCAGATTTTTGGCGGGATGGGCTTGATGGACGAGCTGCCCCTAGAGCGGATGTGGCGCGACACGCGCGTCGACCGCATTTGGGACGGCACGAGTGAGATTCAGCGTCACATTATCTCGCGCGGCCTGCTGCGCAAGTTTGGCGGCTGAGCAGGTGGCCAAAGGCTCGAACGATCTCGCGCGGATGCTGAACCCACGGAGCATTGCCGTCATCGGTGGGGCGCCCGCCGCTCGCGTCATCGAGCAGTGTCAGAAACTCGGCTACGAGGGCAAGATCTGGCCCGTGCACCCGACCAAGGACGAGATGCACGGGGTGAGGTGCTTCGCTTCGATTGCCGACCTGCCGGGGCCGCCGGACGCCGCATTCATCGCCGTCAATCGGCGCCTCACGATCGAGGCGGTTAAGGAGCTGAGCAAGATTGGCGCTGGCGGCGCAGTTTGTTATGCGTCTGGTTTCGCGGAGTCCGGCCAGGCCGAATTGCAGCGCGAGCTTCTTGACGCGGCGGGTGAAATTGCGCTCCTCGGGCCAAATTGCTACGGCTATATCAACGCCCTCGACGGCGTCGCGCTGTGGCCCGACGAACACGGCTGCTCGCTAGTAACTCGTGGCGTCGGAATCATCTCGCAGAGCGGCAACGTTGGCGTCAACCTCACGATGCAGCAACGCGGACTCGAAATGGCGTACATGGTCACCGTCGGCAATCAGGCCGGCGGCGGAGTCGAAGATGTGCTCCAGGCATTCGTCAACGACGACCGCGTCAGCGCGATCGGCATGTTCATCGAGGCGATTCGCGATCCCACTCGCTTCGCCCAACTCTCGAAAGTGGCGGCCGATCGCAACAAGCGGATAGTCGCGCTACAAACTGGCAAGTCGGATGCCGGCGCACTAATCGCCGCGTCTCACACCGCTTCGCTTGCCGGTCAACGCAGCGCGTACGCTGCCCTCTTCG
>JBKJMC010000086.1:0-4410 GCA_046596615.1 Ilumatobacteraceae bacterium
CTTGCGCAAGCCGACGTAACCGTTGGTCGCCAGGTAACGCGCGAGCGTAAACGAGTCGGCAAATTCGAATCGCGAGGTGACAATCTTCGGTCGGTCGCCTGAGACAAAACCTGGCGCGTGGGCATATGTATTGCTCATAGCGCCGGGCCCCCGCTGATCCATTGTGGGCCCTGCGTAACCATCTCCGGCGCGACCGCGCCGACGCCGCGATTGGCCGGAATGTGCTGACGAACTTTTGCCAACACGCCGTGCGGCGGAATCTCGCTAGACAACTTGCCGGCAGCTAGGTCGTCGATTAAGGCATCGAGGTGTTGGGTCGTGACGCGCAGGCGATATCGATAGTTGACTTGTAAGCACGGCGCCTCGGTGCAAGCGGCCTGACACTCGGCATGGGCCAGCGTGAACATACCGTCTGCGGTTGTGCCTCCGGCTTTAATGCCGAGTCGACCTTCGGCGTGGTGCATTAGTTCGCCGCTTCCGCTCAAGGCGCACGACATAGTGCCACAGATATTGATCAAATATTTTCCTACTCGCTCGAAGCGAAACATTTCGTAGAAGGTTGCAGTGCCGTAAACTTCGGCCGAAGTGATGCCAACCAGTTGGCCGAGATGCGCCATCGCCTCGTTTGTGACATAGCCATTCTGCTCTTGCGCTAGGTGCAACAACGGCACAAGCGCCGACTTAGCCCTGGGATAGCGCGCGATAATCTCCTTGGCCAAGGCGACGTTGGCATCATTCAAACGGCTCATCTGTCGACCTCGCCGAGAACTGGGTCGACCGAAGAAATTACGGCAACAGCATCGGCCACCAACCCTCCGCGCATCATGTGCGGCATTGTTTGAATGTTGACGAACGATGGCGCCCGCACGTGCATGCGGTACGGAATCGCCGAACCGTCGCTGGCGATGTAACAACCGATCTCACCGCGCGGGCTCTCGATCGCCAGATAGACCTCGCCCTCCGGCACCTTGAAGCCCTCGGTGAAAATCTTGAAGTGGTGGATCAACGCTTCCATCGACTCGTCGATGCGGCCACGGGGCGGCGGCGTGACCTTCTTATTCTGGATTCGGTAGTCGCCGCCCGGCATACGATCGAGAATCTGTCGAACTATCTTCATCGACTCGCGAATCTCGGCGAGACGGATCGCGTAACGGTCGTAGGCATCGCCGTAAGCACCGACGACGACTTCGAAGTCCAGTTGATCGTAATGCAAATACGGCATGTCGCGGCGAAGGTCCCAAGCCACGCCCGTGCTGCGCAATATCGGGCCGGTCGCACTGAGGGCCACTGCCTCTTGCTGCGTAATCACGCCGACGCCCTGCAAACGTTCGCGCCAAATCGGCTGACCGCTCATCAAAATGTCGTACTCGGCCAAGCGCGGCGCCAGCATCTCGAGAATTGCTAGCACATCGTCGCGCCATCCGGGCGGCAAGTCGGCGGCAACACCGCCTGGACGAATGAAATTATGGTTCATGCGCAGACCCGTGACCTTTTGAAAAAATCGCAGAACTTCTTCTCGCTCGCGCCAGCCGTACAACATCATCGACACAGCTCCGATGTCCATGCCGTTACTGGCCATGAACAGCAGGTGGCTGCTCATGCGATTCATTTCCGAGAGCAGCATTCGCATCCACACGGCTCGCTCCGGAATGTCGCCATCAATGCCCAGCAACTTTTCGGTCGCCATCGAAAATACGAGCTCGTTGTTCAGCGGTGACGCGTAATCCATTCGCGTGACGTTGGTGCCCCCCTGCATGAAGGTCAGCGACTCACCGGTCTTTTCCATTCCGGTGTGCAGGTAACCAATTATTGGCTTGCAGCGCAGCACCGTCTCGCCCTGCAACTCGAGCATCAGGCGCAGCACCCCGTGCGTGCTTGGATGTTGCGGACCCATGTTGATGATCATCGTTTGATCTTCTGATGCAACCGTCTCGACTTCGGCAAGCAACGCCGCGTCGGCTTCGCTCATGCGCAAGACTGCCCCGACTTCGCGCAGCACCTCTTTGGCGGTGAGCACTCTACGCGACTGCAACTCTTGTCGACCCTCGAATGTGCCAGCCGAAATAACTTCGTTATGCGCGGTCACGATGCTGCGCCCTTAAATTGCACCGGAATGCTTCCCTGCGAGTAGTCCTTGCGCAGCGGGTGTCCGTCCCAATCTTCTGGCATCAAAATTCGCGTCATGTCTGGGTGGCCGCCGAACGATATGCCGAACATGTCGAAGACTTCGCGCTCCATCGCATCGGTGCCAGGGTAGATATCAAACGCTGAGTCGATCACCGCGTCGCTCTCGGCAACTTGAACTCGCAGGCGAAGGCGCTTGTGGTGGCGCAGCGAAAGCAAATTGACGACGATCTCAAAGCGCTCTGCGGCAACGCCGTCCGGCAAATTGCGCCCGGGGTGAGTTAAATAGTCAACCGCAGTCAGATCGACACACATTTCGTAGCCGTCTGCTGAGAGTTCCTTTAGAATGGAGATGTAGCGATCCTTCGCGACAAGCAGCACATCTTGGCCAAGCGAATTGACAAGCGATGCTCCGTGCACGGTCACGGGTGCGATTACTTCAGGCATCGACATTTGCTACCTCGATCCGAGAATTACCGGTGTGATCGTGCCGGCGGCAATTTCTTGCACGTGTACGCCCGCTCCGGCGCCGCTTGCCGAGCGCCGGCGCATGATCTCACCGTCCTCGATCAGCTGATGCAATGTCTCGATCGCGTGAATCAGAGTCTCTGGCGTTGGCGGGCAGCCTGGCGCGTAAACATCCACGGGCACGATTTGGTCGACGCCCTGGACGATCGCGTAATTATTAAACATTCCGCCGCTGCTCGCGCATACGCCCATCGAGATGACCCACTTTGGTTCCATCATTTGGTCGTAAACTTGACGCAAAACCGGAGCCATCTTTTGGCTAACACGGCCAGCCACGATCATAATGTCGGCCTGGCGCGGTGAGGCTCGAAATACCTCCATGCCAAAGCGAGCCAAGTCGTAGTGAGCCGTACCCGTCGCCATCATCTCAATCGCGCAACAAGCGAGACCGAAAGTCGCTCCCCAACTTGAACGCGAGCGCGACCACTTCACAACATCTTCGACTCGCCCCGTCAAAAAGTTGTGCTCGAGCCCGCCCAGTCCGTCGTCAAGAACGTTTCTGACGAGGCCCATCAGGCAACTTTTGCGTTCTGGCGACCCTCGAGACCAACCACGAGCACTTCGTAGGTTGGTGCCGTCATTGCAACTGAAACTTTGTCGCCACCGCTGCCGTCTAGTCGCACCGACTTTTGCATTGGTCCCCAGTCGAGCGCGCCGCGAGCGACAGCATAGATAAACGCGGCGAAAAACACCATGCTAAACGCGACCATCTCGAAGAACGCGAACGAACCAAGCTCGCTTCTCGAAACCGCGTACGGGTAGGCGAAGATGATTTCAATATCGAACATTATGAACAGCATCGCCACGATGTAAAAACTCACGGGAAATCTCTCTGGTGCGTCACGGCTCGGCACGATGCCGCACTCGTACGGCGCCGACTTGGCGCTATTCGGCCGACGTGGCGCCAGCAGTAAAGAGGCAACCGAACTGAGTGCACCGAATAGAACTGCCAAGATCAGCAGCACCGCGATCGGCAGGTATTGGCCCACGGTCTAGGCCTTAATCGGCGCGCGCTCAGCAGCCAAGTTTGCGCGCAGCGCAAGATCGCGGCGATGCAATACCCAGCAGAGCAAGAAGAAAATTAAGGCCGAACCAAACGTGATGAATATCGACGGCTGGCGCAGAGCGCCGAGGTCACGCAACATGTATACGTAACGGTGCGGCTGCAGCGTGTCGATTACCGGACGCGGCGGCGCGCGGCCTGGCTCGACGCGCTGCGGCACAACGGGCGCGATCTCGACGAGCGAATAGTGCGGCTTATGGAAGAACGCCACGAAGTCGAGCGTGTTATTGATTTTTGGCCAGCGCTCGCCTCCGCGGTTGTAAACGGCCACCGTTAAATACTCGCCCGCGGCGAACTCTTCTGCCTCGACTAGCAAAATTTCATCGGAAGAGGCAACGGCCTGGCCGCGCTGCGGGTCGGCATCGTCAAGCAGTCGCCATCCTTCGCTCTGCAACTGGGCAGCGGCAGATTGCGCGTCAGACACTGGGGCGCCGATTACCCCTGCGACCGAGAGCGTCGCTGGGTCGCGCACGATAGTGATCGGGTGCGCCGGCTTCCATGCGCCGACTGGTCCTTTCAAGCCGATGCCATAAGTCCACCAGATTGAACCCATGATCATCATCCAGCCAAACAAAGCAGCCAGCACGATTAAGACCCCGAGGCGGGCACCGACATTGGTGCCGATGACCAAATACGTTCCGCCGATTAGTACCGCGACTGCGATGGCGACAACGACGATTCCGCGAAGTTCAGGC
>JBKJMC010000142.1:0-3983 GCA_046596615.1 Ilumatobacteraceae bacterium
CTACACAACGGTTCCGTATTCGATGAGCGGCGCTACGGCTGCTGCGATCAAGTCGTTGTGTCCGACCGACTGCACGATTATCGTCGATTGGGACGCGAGCGGAGCGGCCATCTCTGCCCAACTAGGCGGTCGCAGCCTTTACTACCTCAACCGTGGCGAGTTTGGGACATTCGCCAAATATGTAAACACGAACAAGGTGCCGACATGGGAGAGCGCAATAGCCACAATGAATACTTTCGATCGACCGATACTCATTGCCACAGATCTCCTGCCCGGTACGCCCCCGCCAGAGTTGGAGGGAATTGCGACGCCTTGGGGTGGAGTGTGGGATAACGCTTATGTGTTGCAACTTATGACACGTCGAGTTGTGCCTGAGAACTGATCGTCTTGTGGGCGCGACGGGGCTCGAACCCGGGACCTCTACCATGTCGAGGTAGCGCTCTAACCAACTGAGCTACGCGCCCTTAAGCAAAACTGAGCCTAGCCGTATCAATTCATAACCCCGCGACCGATCCGATAATGGAACGGGGGTCCGCGGCGCCGGCGAGCATCCCGGACGGCTCGACGACGATCGCGTGGGCATGACCGAACGAACTGTCGAAGGGTCGAAGAATCTGAACCTCGTGGCCGCGCGCGGTCAAGCCCTCGGCCCACTGCGGCGCGATCTGACCCTCGACGATGACATGGGGTCCCTCGGCGGCCGTCCACGTGTCGAAGCCCGTAACGGGACCGCGAAGTAACCAACGGCCCGCATTAATCGCATTAGCGGGACTTTGCGCGTGTTGAAAGAGCCGCGCCGCGATTTGCAACAATATCTGCGGCTGACCGTCGCCGCCCATAGTGCCGAAAACGGCAGAGAGCGTCCCGTCCCTTTCGGTTGCCAGCGCGGGGCACAATGTGTGCGGCGGTTGGCGGCCCGGGGCGAGTTCGGCGAGGTGCCCTGCTTCGAGAGAGAATCCAAGGCCGCGGTTGTGAAGATTGATCTGCGTGTTTGGTTCCACCAACCACGACCCGAGCCCGGAAGCATTGGATTGGATTAGCGAAACGCCCATGCGCTCATCATCGACTGCGCATAGATATGTTGTGTCGCCGTCAGCGGCTGGGAAATGAAGCCTCGATGCTTGAGTGCGATCTACGAGCGCGAGATCGGCGACAATCCGATTGAGCAGAGCCTGTCCATCGGCGCGATCGTGCAGGGTTTGCGGGCGGTCGTGCCCGGCAACAGTGGCGGCCTCGATCAAAAGATGCGCCCATTGCGGGTCGTTGGGCTCGATTGGGAGCTCGAGTCGGCTCGCCAGTGCGGCGGCCCCAAGAATGAGGTATCCCTGCGAATTTGGCGGGAGCGTGTACAACACCTTTGAAAATGCTTGCTGAGAAAGCGGAGTTACCCATTGCGCGCCGGGTGTTGCGAGGTCGGCGTCGCTAAACAATTCCTGGCCGAGCGCAAGCAATCCTTCCCCAAATTGTCCGCGATAGAAACCGTCGCGCCCGAATTCGGCGATATCGCGAAGAGCCCGAGCGGCACCGAGTCGGCGAACACGATCGCCCGGATGCAGGGCTTGGCTGGCCAATTCGTGCAGCGAAGTTCGTCCCCTATCGTCGAGCATCCGAATTGATCCGACGAGCAGTGGCGAGGCAGGGAAGCCTTCGTCGGCGAGACGAATGGCGGGCGCTAACAGTTGGCTTAGCGGCAGCCGGCCGAAGCGTTCATGAAGCGCGACCCATCCGTCGACGCAACCGGGAACCGTCACAGACCTGATGTCGTGGCGAAACGGCATTGTGGAGTGACCCTCTGCCCGCAGTTTGGCGGCGTCGCTTCCGGATCCGGCTCGACCGGTGGCGTTTAGCGCGTGGACAGTTTTGCCATCGTGCACGAGCGCGTACATGTCGCCGCCCATTCCGCAGAGATGAGGCGCGGTGACCGCAATCGCGGCATTTGTGGCAATTGCCGCGTCGACCGCGTTGCCGCCCAGCGCGAAGATCGCCATCCCGGCCTGCGTAGCGAGTTGATCGGCCGAGGCGACCATGGATCCGGTGCAGCGAGTCGACGTGCTGGGAGGCGACGCGCCGGTCATAGCCGAACTCTAATCTGTCGGCAATTAATTGCTCGCGGATGGAACGCGGAGGCGGATCGCAACCTCGTTGGCCATCAGCCGACCAGCGCGGGTCAGCACGAGGCGGTCGCCTCGTGGCTCAAGCATTGAGTGCATGAACTCGATGTCGGTCGCCGCGAATGCGACAGTCGGCACACCCTCTTTGGTGCGCAGCAACAATTGCAGCGCTTCTATGGCTCGGGTTTCGTCATCAAGCGTCTCGCTGCTCGACTCTGGCGATGCGCCTGCTGTGATCAACTCGATATAGCGATCCGGGGTCCGCACATTCCACCATCGGCGGCCATCCTTGTGGGCATGGGCCGCGCACCCGAAGCCGTCGTAATTGCCCTGCATCCAATACAAATAATTGTGGGCACACTCGTGGCCGGGCTTGGCCCAATTCGAGATCTCGTAGTTTTGTAGCGAGGCCGCGGCGAACAGGTCATCGACCAGTTCGTACTTGTCGGCCTGGTCGTCGTTGTCGGGGTGTCGCTCGGGTTGCGACGCAAGCGGCGTGTTGGCCTCGACCGTGAGTCCGTACGCCGATACGTGCGGCGGATCGAGCGCCACGATGTCGTCGACAGTCTTGCGCCAGTCGTCGAGCGTCTCGCCTGCTGCGCCGTAAATGATGTCGAGGTTGAACGTCGTATAGCCCGCCTGACGCACCGCTTCGACCGAGCGCCGCACATTGTCGGGGTTGTGGGTGCGCCCGAGCGCGACAAGAACGTGCGACACGGTGCTCTGCACGCCGATGCTGATTCGGTTGACTCCGCCGTCACGGTAAGTGCGCATCATCTCGGGCGTAATATCGTCGGGGTTGCACTCGACTGTGACTTCGGCGTTCGGCGCGAGCGGTATTTCACGTAACACATCGACCAGCTCTGGCGCAGGCACGTTGGTCGGCGTGCCCCCACCCACGAACACGCTCGTCGCCAGAGGCATGCCTTCAGCAACGGCGCGTCGGATGTCGGCGCGCATTGCGTCGAGGTATGCGGTCGCCAGGTGGTGGCGATCGGTGAACGTGGCGAAGGCGCAGTAGTCGCAGCGCTTTGCGCAAAACGGGATGTGCAGGTACACGCCGTGAGCATTGGCGGCTAGTTGCATGTCGGTTAAGAAGTTGGAGGAATAAAAAGCAGGTCGAGTTCGGCGAGCTTTGTGCCGACATCGTCGACTGCGACATCGAGCATCACTGCGATCGCCCTCGTGTCGTGGGCGCGCACAGTGATCACCTTGCCGTTGAAGTCTTGGCGCTGAACCTGAATCATTCGCAAGAAACGCTCGAGCATCTTGAACTTCTCGCCCTCGCGCAGCGACAACTTGGCAACATCTATTCGCAACTTGGTTGGTACCGCGGTGCCGGCCTGATTGTCTTCGACACGCTGCGACTCGCGCGGCAACAACTGATCGACAGTGACACCGTAAAAGCGGGCCAGACGTTCGAGGCGCGGCACCGAAATACTGCGCTCGCCGCGCTCGTAGGCGCCCAGAACGGATGCCTTGAACTCAATTGCGGATTGCTGCTCGACCTCGCTTAGCGAAAGGCTCTTTTGTTGTCGTATCGCGCGCAGCCGCTCGCCCACAAGTTTGGCGAAAGGCGAGGCCTTGGCCAGATCGTCGTCGGATGCGCTCATGCGTCGTCCGCAAATTTACCAGCGCGGCGACGGGCAGCGAGCAAGGCTCCCGCAACTATGGCCGCGGTCTCGCCGCGCAACACGCCATCGCCGAGAGAGACATGATCGGTTGTCATTGCCAACTCTGCTGCACTGAAGCCGCCCTCTGGCCCGATCGCTATGCACGTATGCGCAGATGTGATCGGTTTGCCGCTCGGCTCGCCGAGGGCCGCGCAATACTCGTCAATTATGTCGGCGAGCGGCATCGGCAGAGTCACCT
>JBKJMC010000252.1:0-3780 GCA_046596615.1 Ilumatobacteraceae bacterium
CTTGCCGATTCTCGATTGGGATGAGCCGCTGCCCGCGAAGCGGCCGCCGACTCGCATTTATTTGCCGGGCAACGAATGCCTTGCCGAAGTTGTTTCAGGCACGATCCCGACAACGGCAACGACGGTTGCAGGCAAGCCCAATAAAACGACTACAGTGCCAGCAGCACCAGATGGCACGACAGAAACAATCCCAGCGAACGATACGGTTGTTGTGAGGGTGCTTGACCCGGGCACGACAATCGCGCCGACCGATCTCAACCCATTCTCGCCCGTGAACACGATCCCGATCGGCAACACATGGGTCTACAATTGCGCGACGCCCTTCCCGCCATCTGTGCAGATCAGCGTCGGCGGTTAGCGATGAGTACGTTGACAGATCTGCTCTCGCTACAAAAGATCGACACTGGTATCTCCCAGGCCAACCACCGCCTTACCCATCTGCCAGAGATTGCTCTGCACAAGCAGGGCTCCGCGGAGCTCGAGTCGGTCAGGTCGCAGTTGCAACTCGCAGTTAAACGAAGCGCTCAGGTCGAATCCGACATCGCCAAGTGTGACGGCGAGAGTCGCCAAGTGGATGTGAAGGCCGAGCGGCTCAGGAAACAGCTGCGAACAGTGATCGCGCCGCGCGAGGCAGAGGCATTGCAACACGAGATTGCCCAGTGCGAGCTCGATCGCGGCGTACTCGATGACAAAGAACTCGAGTTGATGGGGCTATTGGAGGATTTGACAGCGCAGATCGCGCAACTCGCGCTCACCGAGGGCGAGTTGGTCGCTGCTGTGGCCGCGGCCCTGACTAACCTGCGTGCGGCACAGGCGTTTGTTAAGGCCGAGCTCGCAGAACTTGCAGATCAGCGCTCGGTGATTTGCCTGGTGATACCGGCGCAATACATTACGCAATACGAGCACAAGCGCAAGCATATTTCTGGCGGCGCGGTTGCCGAACTGCACGGTCGTACCTGTCAGTCGTGTCACCTAGATATTTCGCGCGGTGAGCTCGCGGCGCTGAAGGAATTACCGTCAGGCGAATTCGCAGAGTGCCCGAACTGCGATTGCTACCTCGTAATCTAATTCGGATATGTTTTTTTGGTTTATAGGAACGGCGCTGGCGTCGTCGTGGATCGTATTCGGAGACCCGAAGTTCAGTTATGGGCCACTCGTCATAGGCGCACTCGCGCCGGACATCGTCGAAATCTGGTTTGGTAATGCCGGTCCGATGCACAGCGTGGTCACGAGCATCGCGCTGTTGGCTGCAGCGATGTTGGCCACCATCGGCAGGCGACCCCGCCGCAAATTTCTTCTCGCGGGCGTGATCGGGTTGTTTATGCACTTGGTCTACGACGGCGCGTTCCTGAATACCCGCATGTTTTGGTGGCCGCTTAGCGGCGCGCGACTTGGTGGCGCCAGGATTCCTTCAATAGAGAGGGGGCTGATCAACCTGCCACTCGAGGTCGTCGGCTTGCTCCTGATTGTGTGGTGGTCGCGCAAACGAAATGCCGCTCTGCTAGCCAACTCATAGAAAATTGGGTTGACGGTGAGTCGACCGATAAGCGGGGTTCTGTAACCTCGACCCTCGCAGGTCGATGCCGATGACCATCCCTCTATGCGATCTACCCGAAGGGTGCCCGTTACAAGTAACGAACGAGCGGACAGCCCGTACCTCCTGCGTGATCTTGCTTCTAGTCGCGATACCGAGCCGCGCAAATCGCTTTGCGCGCTGGTGCGCTCTTACCGCACCGTTTCATCCTTGCCTGTGACGTTGGCCTTGCGGCCGCGCCCATCGGCGGTTTGTTTTCTGTTGCACCCTGCGTCAGGTCGCCCCGACCTGGCTCGCGCCAGCACTATGTCCTGTGAAGCCCCGACTTTCCTCAGAGCAATGGTCCGAAAACCATTGCCCCGCGATCATCTGGTCAACTCACCATCGCTTTCAGTGTATGGCTGACGCGGGTGCGCTCAGCAGGTGACGAACTCGTACACCAGGCCGTTGAGACTCGGCGTTTCCATCGTCAACGGAGTCTTGACGCCCTCCAAGTTCGCAGGCCCAAACGAGGTTTTGATGCTGGCGAGCCCGCCGAATGCCGAGGGCACTGAGGCGATATTAACCGAGCTACCAACACCGTCAACCGCTGGGCCGACGGCGCGGAGGCCCGGGTTAAGTATCTGCGCCAGAATCACCGCCCGGCGGGCGGCGTATCCGCCGATGCGAATCATCTCGCCTCGAATCTCGGGCGACATTACAACGGGAACCAACCCTTGATGTGTCTGAGCCACCAGGTTCTCTAGTGCGTGGGCGAGGGTTACCGCGTCTTTGGAAGCGTCGGCGTTGCCGTCGGTCTCGATCAATTGGATTGCCGGTTGGATGTACAGCCGGTCGATGCGCTCGTTGGCACAGGTATAAGCCTTGCCGCCGAGAGCCACAACGAGTGTGTTGATCGCGTCGGCGTGAAGCCGGTGATCGTCGCTGAAGCGCGTTGCGGCTTCGGCGGCTTTGGCGAAGTCGCCAGCGAATAACCCGCCGTCAAGTGCCCACTTGTAGGTGTCGATGGCATTGTATTCAAGCGATGCCGCCGTGCGTAACAACACGATGTCGGTAACTTCGGCTTCGGCGAGTGCGGTTGTCGGCGGTACCGTGCCGAGGCTGGCGATCGCTTTGTCGACCACCACGCCGGCCTGCTTGCCGCATGCGGCGAGCAGCGCAGTCGAGAAAGCGCCGATGCCGCCTATTCGCAAAAGTTCGCGGCGGCTAAAATTTGAAGTATCAGTCATGATCAGCCCGCCACCGTCGTTGTAGTTGAAGTATCTGTAGCCACAGAAGGTTTAGGTATCGCCGCGAGAAGCGAACTTGATTCGTTAAATAGCGCGTCTGAAATGATCAACTCCGGAGTCGAACCAAAAACCGCGGCGTGCCGCGACTCGACGATGACGATGGACGCCACCAATTTTGCGCCATCCAAGCCAACGAGGCGGCCCAGGAGGTCGATGTATGTCGAAACGAGGATGTTCTCGAGTTCGTGCAATGCCGATAGAGCCGTCGCCGCACTCAAGGTCCTGTTCGCAAATGATGAATAAAGATCTTGACTGCGCGTATTCGGAGCGTTCTTCGAGAGCAAGCCGTTGAGTGCCTGGGCGTATTCGTTGTGGTGATCGTGAAATAATGTGAGCACGACCAGTTGCTCATCGGAGAATGCTCCTAATGCGATTGCGTCGGCGTAGAGGTCGCGAACCGCGAGCTCGGCGCCCTGGGCGACGGCCAACAATTCGACATCGGCAATACTCGGCCTTGTTGGTGGTGGCGCTGCGGCCGCTGGTATCAATTGGGGCACTTGCAATTTCCTTTCGGGTAAACCTTGGCGATTAACGGAACCATACAAATCTAGAAGTCGAGAGATGATAACGCAGGTATCCAGCCCCGCGCCTTAGTCACGGCGTGTTGCCATTGGTCACGGTCGAGGACCGCGTTCGGTTCGACAACCTTTGCCGGCCTCCAAGTAGCAACGGCCTGCGGAAGTGACGCCCACGTGCCGACGGCGACGCCGGCCAGGAAACCGGCCCCGAGCGTGGTGGCCTCGGTGACGGGAGACACCTCGATCCGGCGCTGGGAGGCGTTGGCTAGGGCCTGGATAAATACCTGATTGCGACTCATGCCGCCGTCGATACGTAAAGACTCGATGGTCAACCCTGTGTCGCCGACGGCCGCGTCGACGAGGTCGGCGCCGCGATGCGCTATGCCCTCTAAAACTGCGCGCACTATGTGGGCGCGGTTTGTGCCGCGCGTGATTCCAA
>JBKJMC010000242.1:0-7098 GCA_046596615.1 Ilumatobacteraceae bacterium
GGACGCTTGCGCCATGAGCGAACTCGAAGAACATTCGATATGTTCCCAGCGTCGGAAACTCGGCCATGAAGTTGACCGTCTTATTCACGTCATCGATCGCGTGGGCGTGCAGGTATCCGAGATCGCCCGCACGGACGATTACGAGATGTCCCGCGGACCCGAGGTACGACTCGGTGGCGACGGATTTTCCATCGCGCGAAACATCAAAACCGAGCGTGCCCTCGCCAAGCGACAAGTCGCCAGTCAACTTCACGGTGTAGCCGTCAACATCAACGCTACGATTTGGTTGCGGTACCGCGACATACTCAACAAGTCCGGGTACAGCGAAATCTGTCGCCAGGGTGATCCGTTGCGCGCCCGTGGGTTGAAAGTCGGCGTACAGGCGATACGAGTTCGGGCTCAGAGCAGGGAGTTCGACCCGCCACGTGCCGTCGACGTCCATCGCCGGGTGCAGGTGAGAGTAAGCGACTAGATCGCGTGACAGCACAATCAGGTGCAGCCGACGCTCGTTGCGCACATCGAACTCGGTCAGCGAAGAACCGTCGGCGCGCAAAATTCGAAACTCGAAAGTACCTGGCAAATTGGCCGCCACGCTGCCGGCGCTGGTGACGAGGATATAACCGTCGCCGGCCATCGCCAGGCCAGACATTCCCAATCCGGAATTATCCGTCGCCTCGATCGCACCGCTTGGCATCGTCGCGTGATCCGATTTTGCGCCCACATTTATGGGATTAATCGACGCTCCGACTGATGCGGCAACCGCAAATGCGCCGACTAAACCGAGCGCGAAAACTCCGAGCTTCGAGGATGACCTCACAGTGCTAGCGCGAACCCAGCCTCGTCGACTGCGGAGGCGATTGCGGCCTTGTCAATCGGCAGATCCGATTCGACGGTGACAGAACCGGAGGCGAGATCAACATCGACCTTGGTTACGCCGGCCAACTTCGAGACCTCGCTGGTGACCGAAGAAACGCAGTGTCCGCAGGTCATTCCGGTCACTTTGAAAGTTTCAGTACTCATAAAAACACTCCTTCAACGAACCTGACCAGCGGGCATGTCCGATGATCTGGATACCCACGGGGGGTACCCAGCCAGCATACACCCGAATCGGCTCGTTGCAATGCCTGCTAGCCAGTGCGGTAAACCACGAAGACCTTGCGCAGCGTCTCGTGTACGGTCCACACGCCCTTCCAGCCGACCGGGAAGATGCAACTCGAACCAACGGTCAACTTGACGGCTTCGCCCCCATCTTCGTGCACGGTCATCGAGCCCTTGATCACGTAGATAACTTCGCCGCGGGTGGTGAACTCCCAGCGCGACGCGCCGGGTTCGCACTCCCACGTGCCGGCGGTGACGGTCTGGTTGTCGAGAAACACGGCGGCGCGGGTCAAGATCTCGCCCGTCAACGGCTCGGCCGATGGCTGGCCGAGGGGCTTTTGCGCCAAGTCGGCGGCCGGAATGTCTAATGCTCGAAAGTTAATTGTCATCTAGAAATCTCGATTCGTGAGGATGTGGAGAAGTTTGAGAATACACCTCGCTACAACTTCTGCAACAGATTCTGCCTAGTGACCAGTCAGCGCCGACGTGTCGACGTCGCCAACCGCGAAGAAACCGAGAGCGCCTTTGCCTACATTTGAGAACTTATGGGTCACAAATGGGTATAGGCCGTCTTCCGCGAAAGTGAACTCAACAAATCCACCCTGAGCGGGCTGTAGATCAAGAACCTGAGATCCACCCTTACCTGGTCCTGGCTTCAAAATGTAATTGCCCTCTTTATAGACCGTGTCGAAGATTGTCCCGACAATGTGAAATGCCGAATTCTCGTTCGGCCCATCATTGATCACCCAAATTCGGTAGCGCTTATCCTTCTCGACAGCAATCGGAAAGAATTTGTACTGATTGAAATAGCCGTTGAAGACAACGGCATCCCACTTGTTGGCCAACATCTTTGTGAGATCGCCAGGTTTGCCATCTGGTCCCAGGTACAACTCGCTTTGCGTAATCGCAAATTCCTTATCGACTGGCGCAAGACCTGGTGGATCGATGATGATCGCTCCGTACATCCCGTTGCCGATGTGATGCAATGCGGGCGCCGTGCCGCAGTGATACATAAAAGCGCCAGCGAATTCGGCTTTGTATTCGTAAACCAACGACTCACCAGGCTGGATACTGCGCATCTCATCGCTCCACGCAACTTTGCTAGCGTGGAAGTCAATTGAGTGCGCCAACTTGCCTTGATTGGTAAGGGTAAATCGAAATGTGTCGCCAATTTTGCCACGAATCATCGGGCCAGGCACCTGGTTATTAAAAGTCCACATCTCTTGCGTAACCCCGGGCGCGACCTCCATCACTACTTCAGTTGCATTGAGCGCAATCTCGTGCACCGTAGCTGCATCTGCCGCAGGCAGAACTGCGTCGCGACCGTGATTGTCGGCAGCCGGCGCCATCGTCGGATCGATGACTGCGTCAACCCCAGAGGGAGCGACCGCAGTATTATCAACTGCGCTTGCCCCAATTATATTTATGGCCATCAGCATGCCCGACTCCTTATGACCAGGAATGGTGCACCATGCCTCGGTCGATTTATCAAACGGACCGACCGTCACGGATTTCTTTGCCCCCGCAATCATCATGCCGGTACCTGCGGTGCCGACGACCGTAAGATCATGCGACAACTTTCCGACATTTGTAACATTTAAAACAACCTTCGCACCTGCAGCTACATCGATGCTGGATGGCTTGACGAACATGTCGCCAATTTCGATTTCGAATACCACCGTCTCGGCACTCTTGGCAATTGTGTCACCGCCGCCCGATGGGATTGCACTCGGTGAACCCGAATTGGCTAATGCGAGAATTGAAACTGCGACGGCGATGATTGCAAAGGCAAAAGTTGTAATCCGCCAGCCGTCATCTTGCCTGCGGCTGACATCGGGATCTACCTGTGATTCATTCACATCGGCCTCCTATGCGGCTAATAGTTGAACACACCTAGAACCCTAATGAATTACGAAATTTTATTCGAGGCGAAAGAATGCGTCGAACAGCAAAATTCGTCACACACGAGTAAGGACTACCTATTAAAAGGGTTACCTAACTAAGTTTCAGATAGGAGTTGAGTACTGCAACTCAATCACAAAGATTTCAAGGCATCTAATGAAAGTTTGCCCGTGTAAACCGCCATGCCAATTGCCGAGTGGATGTTCATCGCCGCCAGCGCGCGGATGTCGTCGAGCGTTGTGATGCCCCCGGCTGCGGTGATCTCGTTGGTGGTCGCCGCGCGCAGGCGCGCGAACCACCCGAGGTCGGTGCCCTGCATCATGCCCTCTTTGTCGACGAAGGTGCACAAAAAACCGCCGCACGAGTCTTCGAGCGAGCCTATGATCTCGTCTGCGTTAGTCGCCGTCGCAATCTTCCACCCCTCGACCACGACCTTGCCGTTTTTTGAATCGAGGGCGATGACGAGTTTTGCCGCGCCAATTTCGGCGTTGATGTGTTCGAGTTCTGGGGTCAACGCGGCGGTGCCGACGATGACCCGGTGCGCGCCGAGTTCGATCAGCTGTTTGGCCCGCTCGGCGTTGCGCACGCCCCCGCCCACGCGACACGAAGCCCGCGCGCAGAGTTGCTCGACGATCGCCGAGTTATCGCCGACGCCCATCGCGGCGTCGAGGTCGATTACCTGAATCTCGGCGAAACCCGCAAAGCGCTCGAGCATCTCGAGCGGCGGATCGGCCTCAAGCGCCTTGCGCTCGCCCTGCACGAGTTGCACGACCTTTCCGTCTTGCAGGTCAATACATGGGATGATCATCGCCGCACCGCCACACCGCCGCTTGCCAGAGAATTCTTAAGTTCGGCGATCGAGATCTCGCCGAAGTGAAACACCGAGGCCGCCAGCGCGGCGTCGGCGTATTGCAGAACAGCGCAGAAATGCTCGATCGTGCCCGCGCCGCCAGATGCGATTACAGGCACTCGCACCGAGTCGCGCACGGCACGCGTGAGGGCGATGTCGAAGCCCGTCTTGACCCCATCCGTGTCCATACTCGTTAGCAAGATTTCGCCCGCCCCGAGAGCGGCGCCTCGTTGCGCCCACTGCACCGCGTCGAGTCCGACGTCATGGCGCCCACCGTGGGTGTAGACACTCCAACCCTGTTGCGACTTGCGGGCGTCGATGGCCAGCACCACCGCCTGGCTACCGAACTCTTCGCCTAGTTCGCGCAGTAACTCGGGGCGCGCGACGGCCGCCGAGTTGACGCTCACCTTGTCGGCGCCAGAATGCAAAATCTTGCGCGCGTCCGCGACCGAACGAATACCGCCCCCCACCGTGAGTGGGATAAAGACTTCGCGCGCTGTGTGCGAGACGACGTCGATCATCGTCTCGCGGTTGTCGCTCGAGGCGGTGATGTCGAGAAACACCAACTCGTCGACGCCCTCCAGGTTGTAACGCTTGGCGAGTTCGATGGGGTCTCCGGCGTCGCGCAACCCGACGAAGTTGACACCCTTGACGACGCGACCGGCACTGACGTCTAGGCACGAGATGATGCGCTTGGTCAGCACAGCAACCCCGCGAAATTCTTGAGCACCCGCAAACCCGATTGACCGGACTTCTCTGGGTGAAACTGCACCCCGAAAACGTTGCCGGCCTCGACGACGCTAGAAAATTCGATCCCGTGCGTCGTTGTCGCGATTGTCGCCGCGGTAAGGGGGCAGAAATAACTGTTAGCAAAGTAGAAATTCTCGTCGTCGCCGATGTTGTGCAAAAGCCGAGAATCGCCAGTGCGACTCACCGTGTTCCAGCCCATGTGCGGCACGCGCTGGGGTGCAGCGAATTTGGCCACGACTCCTGGCAGGACACCGAGTCCAGCCGCGCCGATCGCCTCGTCGCTGCCCGCGAAGAGAACTTGCATTCCCAGGCACACGCCGAGAAACGCTTTGTCGGCGGCGATGTGTTGCAGGATTGCGGCGCGCAACGAGACTGCGTCGCGCAGCGGGATTGCGTCTAGTTCGCGAGCGATCTGGCCGAAGTGACCGACGCCCGGCAAGATCACCTTGCTGGCGCCTTCGACGCCCGCCGCCGAATTCACAACCGTGTACCTTGCCCCGATTGCGGTCAGCGCGTTGGCAACCGAGCGCAGGTTGCCAGCGCCGTAGTCGACGACTGCGATCACAGCAGACCTTTTGTTGATGGCAGTTGCTCCTTGAGCCGCGCGTCTTTTGAGCACGCGTAGCGCATCGCCCTGGCGAAGCACTTGAACACACTCTCGATCTTGTGGTGATTGGAACGGCCGTACATCACCTTGATGTGCACGTTGGCCAGCGCGTGGTTGACGAACCCGCCGAAGAAATCTTCGACCAACTCTGCCTGCAGGTCGCCGAGCATGCGCACCTTGATCAAGTCGCTGTAGACCAGCGCGGGGCGACCGCCCATGTCGACCGCGCTGACGCACAGAGTCTCGTCCATAGGCAAGACGAAGTAACCCGCGCGATTGATGCCCTTACGGCTACCCAATGCCTTGGCGAACAACTGTCCGAGCACGATGCCCACATCCTCGACAGTGTGGTGCTGATCGATGTCGAGATCGCCCTTGGCCTTGATCGTCAGGTCGAAGCCGCCGTGCCTGGCGAACAACTCGAGCATGTGGTCGAGAAAGCGCACGCCGGTCGAGATGTCGTAAGTTCCTGTGCCCTCGATCACGAGTTTGCCGCGGACCTGGGTCTCTTTGGTGTTGCGGATAATCGTCGCTTTTCTCATAACACGCTCCTCAGTTCGGTAAGAAATTTCTGCATCTGGGCTTTGGTTCCGATCGTGACCCGCACGCAACCAGCAATTTCGTAACTACGGTCGCGAATCAAGATGCCCGTCTCAGAGAGCCTGTCGCGCAAAGTCTTGGCGCGATCGCCAACATCGAAGAGGATGAAGTTGCCGGAACTCTTGTACCACTTGAGGCCAAGCTCGGTCAGCCCCGCTTCGACGACTTGGCGCGCCGCGAGAACCTCGGCGACGTAGTTCTGCACATATTGCGTGTCGCCGACGGCGGCGACTGCCGCGGCGACCGCCACAACATTGACGCTGTAGGGCGACTGCGCCTTGCGCAACCAGGCGACGTTGCGCGCATTTGAACACAGACAACCGCAGCGCAGGCCCGCCATGCCGAAGGCCTTCGAAAAAGTGCGACTAACAAACAGCTGCGAAAACTCATCTAACCAACTAATCGCCGTGACACCCGAGAACTCGACGTAGGCCTCGTCGACGAGCACGGCAGCGTGAGGCGCAGCGACCAGCACCGCGCGTAACTCTGCTTCGCTCGCGGGCGTGCCCGTAGGGTTGTTCGGGTTGGCGATGCAGATCGCTCGCGTGTTTGGGGTTATCGCGCTCAGCAGGTCTTGCAGCGGGAAGGCAAGGTTGTCGGCAACTTGATATGCGACCTCGCGAACGGTCGCGCCGGCGAGTTCGCCGTAGAAGCGATACATCGCGTAGGACGGCGCGAGCACCACCACCTCTGTGCCTGCCTCGACGAAGGTGTTCAGCAGCAGCCCAATTGCCTCGTCTGTACCGTTGGTAAATGTCATCTGCTCGGCGTCGACGCCCAAGAACTCGGCGACGGTCGCCCGCGCGCTGGAATACTCTGGATAAATGCTGAGCGTCTCGGCTGTGACGGCGCCGGCAATCGCCTCGATTACCTTAGGCGAGCATCCAACCGTGTTCTCGTTGAAGTCGAGGCGCAACTTGCCGAGTCGGCCGCCCTGCGGGGGCGAGTATGCCAGCATCTCGCTAACGGCGCGGCGCGGAAATAATTCGCTAGCCACGATTGGTCACTCCCTGCTGATCGGCAAGCCTGATCTCGACCGAGCGGGCGTGCGCCTCGAGGCCTTCGGCGCGCGCGATGGTCGTGATCGTCGGCGCGAGTTCGCGCAGCGCCGCCGATGAAAGCTGCTGCACGGAAATAACCTTGACGAAGTCGGCGGCGCTGAGACCGCCGCGCACGCGGGCCTGGCCGGACGTCGGCAAGACGTGGTTCGGGCCGCTCGCGTAATCCCCCGCCGCCTCTGGGCTAAATGGCCCGACGAACACAGATCCCGCGTTGGTGACGGCGGCAACCC
>JBKJMC010000198.1:0-4817 GCA_046596615.1 Ilumatobacteraceae bacterium
TCAACCGCGTCGCCTACGACGTGACCTCCAAGCCGCCCGGAACGATCGAGTGGGAGTAATCCCACTCGTGGATTGGAGCGTGGGAGTAATTCCGTCATTCCCAGTCCCTGTATGGCCCTGAGCAGAACTGCAACACAACCGTAATAATCGGTAAACTGTTCGGGTCATGACATTTTGCGCCATCGGGCGTTCTTTTCGTCTGGCGCGCCGACTGGCCGCTTTCCTCGCTTTCACCTCGCTGGTGGCGGTGGTGTTCATGCCTGTCGCCGCTCAGGCACTGTCGGTACCGTCCGCGGGACGTTTCCCCCAGGCGGGATCTGGCGGATCAGAGCAGCAGCAACAGCGGGTTAGCGCGATCATCGATGAACTGGATCGAATCGGCGCCCAAATCGACGCCCTCGGCGAAATGTATTCCCTGGCGGTAAACGATCAGGAAGATTTGATCATCGAGATTGCTAATGCCGAGACGCGAATCAAGGCAAAAGAGGCAGAGTTGGCTCTGATGCAAGAAGACCTGCGCTCCGTCGCGCTCAAGAGTTTCGTCAGCGGCGGAATGTCAAATTCGCTGACTGGGATATTGAGCTCGACGGGTGGATTAACAGATTCGGTGAGCAAAAAGTATCTGCGATCGGTGGCGCTTAACGCCGGCGCAGGAAACACCGACGCCCTTCAGGGCCTAATCGACGACATTGCCAAGGAACGAGCGGCTCTCGAGTCACGGCGCAAGAAGGCGGCCAGAATTGCCGACTACGCCGCCGAGCGTCTGAACGCGGCAGAATCACTGGCCAGCGTTTACGAACAGCGCCAGTCGGACGCCGAAAGGGAACTCGGCACCTTGCTTAAATCCGAGCGCCAACGGCGAGAGGATGCTGCCCTTATCGCGTCACAATCGGAAGCCGCAAAGTTCAAGGGCTCAAAATTTGCAAATGTGGCGGCACCGTCATCCCGCGCAGGCGTGGCAGTCAAGGCGGCGTTGTCGCAGTTGGGTGTTCGGTATGTCTTTGGGGCTAAGTCCCCAGGAAATGCCTTCGATTGTTCGGGCCTCACATCGTATGCGTGGGGAGTCGCCGGAGTCGGAATTCCGCGGACATCTCGAACGCAGTATGCGGGTCTAACACATATTCCGACGGCCGCTGTGCAACCTGGGGATCTCATCTTTTCCTATTACCCAATTTCTCACGTGGGCATTTATCTCGGCAATGGCCAAATGATCCATGCCCCGCGTACTGGCGACGTGGTTAAGGTAAGTGCCGTGACATGGTCAAAAGTTGTCGGAGTCGCCAGACCAAACTGATTTCAAATAATTCGACTGTAAGCGCAACGATGTAGCGTCAAGCCATGACAAATTCCGATGACTCATCTTTGTCGGAAGTTTTGGGAATCGACAACGCCCCAGTAACTCGCTGGCTGCAAGACAATATTGACGGCGTGCGCGCCCCGTACACATTTCACCCAATTGAGGGCGGACGATCAAATCTCACCTATCGGGTCGTAGATGGCGAGGGAGCCACGGTGGTTTTGCGTCGTCCGCCGCTCGGCCATGTTCTGGCCACGGCGCACGACATGGCTCGCGAGTACAAGATCATCTCGGCCGTTGGCAAAACGCGAGTTCCCGTGCCCCGCGCGCTTGGCGTATGCGCAGACGAATCGGTAAACGGGGCGCCGTTCTATGTAATGAGTTTCGTGGACGGAACTGTCCTCGATTCGCCAGAGAGCGCCGAGAAGTTGAGCTTTGAGCAGCGCCGTGTTGCCAGCGAGCATCTGTTCGATGTCTTGGCAGAACTGCATCAAGTCGACATCGACGCGATCGGACTCGGCGACCTGGCCAAGCGCAGCGGCTACATCGAGCGCCAACTAAAGCGCTGGTCGACGCAATGGGTCAATTCCAAGACCCGTGAGTTTCCGGCGATAGAAGAGGCCGAAAAGATCATGCGCGGGCGCATCCCGGAGCAACAGGGCGTCGCGATAGCCCATGGCGACTATCGCTTCGGCAACTGCCTTACCGATCTTGCCACTGCCAAAGTCACCGCCGTTCTGGATTGGGAGTTGTGCACTCTGGGCGACGCACTCGCCGATCTAGGTCATCTCGGCGTGTACTGGACGGATCCCGGCAAAGGCCTTGGACGACATAACGACCCGACTGGCGCGCCAGGGTTTCCCACCTTTGACGAAATGGTGCAGCGCTATGCACGCCGCACGGGTCGAGATGTTTCAAACGTCGGCTTCTATCGAGCGTTTGCGGCATGGCGTCTGGCCATCGTCAGCGAGGGCGTGTACGCCCGGTACATGTATGGTGCGATGGGCGATAGCGATCTCGATCTCGCATTAATGAAGCAGGGCACCGAAGATTTAGCAATTATGGCGCTCGACGCGCTTAGGGAGGCGAAGTAATGGGCAAGAAGTCAAACTCACAAGCCAGCGCCGTAGTCATGGCTGGGTGGACGATCGGTTCGTTCGCGTCGGGGGGTATCACGCACCCGACGTACACGCGCGGCACTGGCCCGGGCGTCGTGGTCGTGCATGAGGTCCCCGGCATCACGCCGAGCGTCGCCAAGTTCGCCAATGAAGTCGTCGATGCCGGGTTCACCGTCGTGATGCCACTGCTGGTCGGTAAGGCCGGCCCGGGCCCGCGCGTAAGCTACCTCGGCTCATCGATGCTGAAAGTTTGCGTCGCCAAAGAATTCACAACTCTGGCGATGAATCAAACTTCGCCAGTGATCGCATGGCTGCGCGCGCTCGCCAAACAACTGCACTCACAAACCGGCGGTGTCGGCGTCGGCGCGGTCGGCATGTGCTTCAGCGGCGGCTTCGCGCTTGGGATGATGCTCGACGAGATCATGGTCGCGCCAGTGTTGTCGCAGCCCTCGCTGCCGTTCGCGCTCGGCAAGTCGCGGCCGTCGAATCTTGGGCTGTCCCCAGACGACCAGAGTGCAGTCGTTGCGCGGGCGGCGGCGGGCTGTCAGGTTCTTGGCCTGCGCTTCAAAAGCGACAAACTGGTCGGCACTCGCTTTGAAACGCTGCACAGGTTACTCGGTGATGCTTTCATTTCTGTCGAGTTCGCGTCAGCCAGTAAGAGCGATCATTCTGTTCTCACCGAGCAGCGCCAACAAGTTGGGGTTGACAGGGTAATCGACTTCCTGCAGCAAAAATTAAAGAGCGGCTAGGGCCAACTCTTTGGCCGCCGGGTAGTCGGCTTTGCCGTTTGGTGCCCGCGGCACTTTGGTTACGAATACAACGCTCTTCGGTGCCTTGAAGCCAGCTAGTTCACTTTTTACCATCGCGATTATCACGGCGGATTCGACATTGGCGCCGTCGACCAGCGACACGACCGCCGTAACGGCCTGACCGAACTTCTCGTCCGGTAATCCGACGACCAAGCAATCCAACACGCCGTCGACGCGCTTGACCGACTCTTCGATCTCTTCGGGGAAGACTTTCTCGCCGCCGGTGTTGATCACTTGACTGCCGCGTCCGAGCAAGATCAGCGATCCATCGGCGGCGAGCATTGCCAAGTCGCCCGGAAATGAATAGCGGATGCCATTGATCGTGCGAAATGTTCGCGCCGACTTCTCGGGGTCTTTGAAGTATCCGATTGGCACATTGCCGCCGGCCGCCACCATGCCAATTTCGCCGGATCCGGGCTGCAATTCACGGTCGTCCTCGGAGAAGACTTTGGTATTTGGGTTAGTGACGAACTTGGCCGTCGCCGGCTTTATTCCCTTCATCGTGATGCTGGTGCCCATGCCGCCCTCTGTCGAGCCCATGGCATCAATTAGTACGGCCTGCTCGATGCGCTCGAGGATCTGCTCCTTGACTTCTGCAGTCCACATCACTCCCGATGAAATAATCATCTTGACGCTCGAAGTGTCGTAGGGCTTACCTGTCGCAATCGCCGCATCCAAGGCACGAATCATCGGCTTAACAAATGAGTCGCCAACTACGACAAGGGTTGTCGCGCGCGTTCGCTGTGCCACAGCGAACATTTCGTCGGCATCGAAACTGCGCTGTTGCAAGGAGATCACCGAGCCACCCGCGAAGTGCACGAACATTGCGCCGAGCCACATTCCCGTGCCGTGCATTAGCGGGCAACCAGGTATTGAAATTGGTGCAGTGCCGGAAGCGTGTAGCGATTGGATCGACTGGATCACATCGGCGCTCGAGATCGGCATTGGTAATCCATTTCTAATGAACGTGCTGCGAATAAATGAGTCGGTGAGTCCGCCGAGTGGGTACATCACGCCCTTTGGCATTCCCGTAGTGCCGCCCGTGTACAGCATGTAGATGTCGTCTTCACGACGAGAAATTCGCGGGCTCGGGTCGTGGTGCCTAACTATGTCTTCGTAGTCAAGCGCGTTGTCGACATGGTTGGAGCCGTCGTCGCTGACTTGGATCAGCAGGCGTAATTTTGGCAGGCGAGGCGCAATTCGTGCTACGCGGTCGCCAAGACTCGAGTGAAAGACGAGAGCCTCTGCATCCGCGTTATCGAGTAGATATAAAAGCTCGTCGTCTAGATACCGGTAATTGACATTGATCGGCACGCCGCGCATCTTGAAGCCAGCAAATTGTGACTCAAGGTATTCGTTTGAGTTGTAGAGAAAAATTCCGATCTTGCTATCTGGCTTGAGTCCCGCTTGCACAAACGATGCGGATAAACGCGCGGCCCTGCTTTCGTACTCGCTCCAAGTGCGATTCGTGTCGCCGCAACTAATCGCGGGCGCATCGCCGATGGCATCGCTGATCGCCTCCCACACCGATGCCGCGTGCATTTCCATATGGCGACACTAGCCAGCCAAGTGAGACCGTAATTTTCATGTCTC
>JBKJMC010000212.1:0-6607 GCA_046596615.1 Ilumatobacteraceae bacterium
ACGCGCAAGAGGCGCACGAGGCGATCAGGCCGTCGCTGCCTCTACGCAGCCCCGAGCAATTAGCCGGCGAATTGAGAGCCAACGAACTAGCGCTGTACCGATTGATCTGGCAGCGCACTCTGGCGTCGCAGATGTCCGACACCAACGGAACGACGATGACGGTTCGCATCGGTGGAGGCGCAAATACGTCCCCGGTTACCGACTGCGAGTTTTCGGCGAGCGGTACGACGATTTCTTTCCCCGGCTATCGCCAGGCGTATCAAGAAGTTGATGAAGACACGGAAACGGAAAAAGAGGCTCTTCTGCCGGCACTCAAAGTTGGCGACTCCGTCGCGATCGAATCGGTTAACGCAATTGGCCACAATACTTCCCCGCCGGCCCGCTTCACCGAGCCGACGCTCGTCAAGCGTCTTGAAGAACTGGGAATCGGTCGTCCATCCACATACGCCTCGATTCTCGGCACGATCATTAACCGCGGTTACGTATGGAAAAAGGGTCAAGCGCTTGTGCCATCGTGGACAGCGTTCGCCGTTGTGCGCTTGATGGTCGATCACTTCACGACGCTCGTTGACTACGCGTTCACCGCCACCGTCGAGGAAGAGTTGGACGAAATCGCCCAGGGCACGCGCGAGCGCGACACCTGGCTAGGCGAATTCTATTTTGGTAACGGTAAGGAGTTGCCTGGCCTCAAGCCGCTCGTAGATCACAACATCGAAAACATCGACGCCGCCGCACTGAATGCATTTCCGGTTGGACCGCACCCGGAGACCGGCGAAGAGATTGTGCTGCGCCCTGGCAAGTTTGGGCCATACGTGCGTTGCGGCGAGAATACCGCCTCGGTGCCAGAGACATTGACGCCCGACGAATTGAGCGTCGCCGTCGCCGTCGAGTTGCTGTCGGCGCCAAAGTATGACGAGCCCATAGGCAATATCGACGACCTTCCCGTCTATTTGAAAAACGGCCGCTACGGTCCGTACGTGCAGTGGGGCACGAACGAGGCATTTCCCCACGGATTCGAAAAACCAAAAATGGTTTCGCTGTTCAAGACGATGAGCCCCGAGACGATGACGATGCATCAAGCCGAGCAACTGCTGTCACTGCCGCGCACAGTTGGCGCCGACAAAGTTGACGGCGAACTGATCACCGCTCAAAACGGTCGTTACGGACCGTATGTGAGCAAGGGCAAGGAGAGTCGCTCGATCGAATCTGAAGAGTCGATATTTACGATCACGCTCGAAGAAGCACTGGCAAAACTTGCCGAGCCGCGCACATATGGTCGACGCGGGCCGGCCAAGCCACCGCTCCGCGAATTTGGAGTCGACCCGATTAGCGGCAAGAACGTCGTCGCCAAAGATGGCAAATTCGGCGTGTATGTAACCGACGGCGAGACTAACGCCAGCCTCACCCGCGGCGACAGACTTGAGTACGTAACGCCGGAACGCGCCTTCGAGTTGCTCGCCGTGCGCCGCGACGCCGGTCCTTCGACTGGACGCAAACGCGCCGGCGCAAAGAGGTCGGCGCCGAAGAAGGTCGCCAAGAAGGCAGTTAAGAAGGCCGCAAAAAAGATCGCCAAAAAAACTGTCGTCAAAAAGACGCCAGTCAAAAAAGCCAAAAAACCTGCCAAGAAACCTGCCAAGAAGGCAGTCGAGAAGGCCGCCTCCAAAAATTCAACAACCGCTGTCTAATTGTCCAACTAATAAGGTGATTGCATGACGAGCGCGCGCTACATCGCTTTCGAGGGCCTCGAAGGATGCGGCAAGTCAACGCATGTGACCCGTTTGGCCACCGCGCTCAACGGCGTGGCCACGCGCGAACCTGGCGCCACCGAGTTGGGCGTGTCGTTGCGTGAAATAATGTTCGATACCTCTAATACGGGGCTGTCCCCACGGTCCGAGGCGCTGATGATGGCCGCCGATCGGGCGCAGCACCTTCAAGACATCGTCAACCCCGCGCTGGCGGCGGGCCAACATGTTGTCAGCGACCGCAGCGTTTACTCGTCGCTCGCCTACCAGGGTTACGGACGGTTGCTAGACATCGACGAACTTCGGCGTTTCAACAACTGGGCGATCGGAGGGCGCTGGCCCGACCTGGTCGTGTTTATCGATGTGCCACTTGATATCTTGCTCGACCGACTCAAGAAGCGTGAACTTGATCGCTTCGAGCGCGAAGACCGCGCCTTCTTCGAGCGCATTCACACTGGCTTTACAACGATGGCGGCCGCCGACCCAGAGCACTGGCTAGTCGTCGACGGAATGCCGCCGAAAGATGAACTGCAAGCAATCATCTCGCAGCAGGTGCGCGAGCGGCTCTCGCTGTAACGATCATGGCAAGCGTGTGGGATCAGATTGTCGGCCAACCTCGGGCCGTCGAACAATTAACTCAGCTCGCCAAGGGCTCGGTGCACGCGTATTTGTTTGTTGGCCCGGAGGGCTGCGGTAAAGAGCAGGCCGCGCGCGCTTTTGCGACGGTGCTGATCACGGGTAGCAACGATGCGAGTTCGCGAGTGGCGCAACTAATTGCACGAGGTGCATTCGTTGACGTCAACGAGGTTCTGCGCGAAGGCGCCGCGGTAGACAAAGACGAAGCCGACAACATCGTGCGCCAAGCGGCGACGACACCGACCGAGAGCAAAATCAAGGTCGTGATCGTTCATGAGATGCACCTGATGCGCGACTCTGCGGCGGTGCGGTTGTTGAAGACAATCGAAGAGCCGTCGCCGACAATTATTTTTCTTTTACTCGCCGACCAGTTAGTACCGTCGCTGGCGACAATTAACTCGCGCTGCGTTGTGGTCACGTTCGTGCGACCCGACGACGCCACAATCACGGCCGAACTGGTGCGTAGCGGTGTCGCAGTCGCGACCGCACAGGCCGCCGCACACGCCGCTAACGGAGACCTGCAGCGCGCCCACCTGCTGGCAACCGATCGCCACCTCGCACATCGCACCGAGGCGTTCGCGACGGTGCCCCAACACCTCGACGGCACCGGCGCGACCGTGGCTCGCCTCGTCGACAAACTGCTCGAACACATTGAAAATGCATCTGAGCCACTGCTCGCCGAGCAGGCCAACGAATTAGAAGCGCTCGAAGAGCGCGTCGCGCTTACAGGCGAGCGCGGAAGCGGCCGCAAGACTTTGCAAGATCGCCACAAGCGCCAGGCCCGCAAGTTCAAGAGCGATGAGTTGCGTAGCGGCCTGAGTGCCATTGCTTCTACTTACCACGCTCTCGTGATCTCGCCCGACCGGCATCCCGACAGCGAGAAATACGTAGATGCAATTGCGCGCATCCACAAGGCGATGTCCGCGCTCGGCCTGAATGCGAATGAGACACTGTTGTTGCAGGCGCTCTTTTTACAGTTGCCGTCGCTAATGATGACGCGGGTGTCAAGCACGACGGCGGCAGTAAACTGACCTCGTTAATACCCGCCCAGGTAGCTCAGGGGTAGAGCAACGCACTCGTAATGCGTAGGTCGTGAGTTCGATTCTCATCTTGGGCTCCACTAAAACATCGGGAATGAATCTGATTAGCGTGCGCCACAACTCGACGACGCTGCGCGTTTGGGTCAGGGATTGCAGTATGTGCAGCGGCCAGGGTCGGCAGTTTCCCTGTCGGTGCGTTCGCGCGTGATGCGATGCTGGCATTTCACGCAGCCCAACACATCAGCCCGCGATTCCTGAGTGGGCGTGCCGCATTCCTCGCAGGGAAGTCCGGCGATGTGCTCGACGATCCAGAAACCCGGTGCTCCGCAATTTGGACATAGGGAACGGAGCTTGTTGACTAGGTCATCCGCCGCGAGGCGGATGATTTCTAAACGGGTGGGATTGACATGTGCGCGCACGTCGACCTCGAGGAATACCAGACCACTCGAAGATTGCTCAAGCGCCGAAGTGAAGGCGGCCTCAAGTTCTGTCCAAGACGAAATCCCCTTGCAGATGCGCGAGTCGCCGTCGTGTTCTGGTCGCACGACCAAGTGATGCTCGGGAAATCCCCGTTGCTGGGCAAACGCCTCGGCCCCGGCCCAGTCTGTTGCCAGCAGGTGGGCGAAGTTGGCCTTACCCTGTGCCACTCCGACAACCTCCAGCTCGCGCGCGTCGTCAATCCAAATCAGAAACTCAACGTTCCACGGAAACATGCCCATTCCTGGATCGAGTCCGAACGAGCCTTCGCTGGCAAGACCGAGAGGCCATCCGGCCAACTGCATACCGATGCGAGCCTTGCGGCGCGCGGCGTCAAGTTGCGAGCCGGCTCGCGGGATTTCGCGCGTGAAGGTGCCAAGTTGATCGGTGTCGTAACCGGAAACCCGCACCACCTGGCAACCGAGCTCCGACATCATCAACGGTGCGACTATTTTCTCCTTGCCGTGCTGGGTGAGCATGGCGACGCGCTGTCCTGCATAAACCGACGGCTTGTCAGATGGCGTGGATGTCACCCCGCTACCTGGGTTGAATGGTCCGGCAAACCGAGAGCCGATCGAGCCGCGAGGGCTACGGTAAGTGCGACATCAGGATCTTCATCGATGCAGGTGAAGTGGCCCATCTTGCGCCCAGGACGCGGAGTGCGCTTGCCGTATAGATGCAACTTGATACGCGGATCGCTCAACACCGCGTTCCAATCTGGCTCACTGCAACTCGGCGACCACAGGTCGCCCAACAGATTCACCATCACGGCGGGCGTGAGCAGTCGCGTCGACCAAAGCGGCAGGCCACAGAGGGCACGCACCTGCTGCTCAAACTGGCTGGCCACGCAGGCATCGAGCGTGTAGTGGCCGCTGTTGTGCGGACGAGGCGCGATTTCGTTCACGACAAGTTTCTCACCCACAAGCACGAAATATTCGATTGCCAGAACACCGACGTATTCAAGTCGCTCGGCGATGATCTGCGCGAGCGCAACCGCCTCTTGTTGCACGGCCGCACTCACGCGCGCTGGCACAATACTCAGGTCGAGGATGCCTTGGCGATGCACGTTCTGCGCGACCGGAAACGTTGCAACCTGACCGTCTGCGCCGCGCGCCAGCACCACCGAAATCTCGGCGTCGAGCGTCAGCATCTCTTCGAGCACGCACGGTTCGTGTTCCATCAAGTCCCACGCGGCGCGCGCCTCCTCCAGATTCGACACGCGCGCCTGGCCCTTGCCGTCGTAGCCGAAGCGGCTCACTTTGAGCAGCGCGGGCAGACCAATCAAGTCGAGGGCGACTTCAAGTTCGGCCTCGCTACGTACCACGGCGAAATTGACTACGGGAAACTCGAACTCGCGAAGAAATGTCTTTTCGCGGATGCGATCCTGGGCTATCGAGACTGCCATCGCTCCGGGCCGCACTACACAGGAGGATGCCAATTGGTCGAGCGTCGCCGCCGGCACATTTTCGAACTCGGTGGTGATTGCGGAGCAGGTCTTGGCGAGATATTCAAGCGCGCTCGGGTCACCGTACTCGGCGCAAATGTGGTGGGTGGCGAGATCGCCGGCCGGGCTCTCGGGGTCGGGGTCGAGCACGATAACGCTGTAGCCCATCGTGCGCGCCGCGACCGTGAACATCCGCCCGAGTTGGCCGCCGCCAAGCATTCCGAGCGTTGCGCCTGGAAGAATCATGCTCGAATTCAGGCCTTTGGTAGGCGCGTCGCCCGTACCTTGACAGTCTGTTGCTTGCGAAACGCGGCGAGCTTGCGCGCGAGTCTGGCGTCGTGGTTGGCGAGCAACGCGACCGCAAAAAGTGCGGCGTTGGTCGCGCCGGCATCGCCGATGGCAAAGGTCGCGACAGGAATTCCGGCCGGCATCTGGACAATCGAAAGCAGCGAATCGAGTCCCTTCAGTGAGCGTGAAGTCACCGGCACGCCCAGCACCGGCAGCACGGTCTTGGCGGCGAGCATGCCAGGCAAGTGCGCTGATCCACCGGCTCCGGCAATGATGCACTGCAGGCCTCTAGACGCAGCGGTCTCGGCGTAGATGTACAGGTCATCGGGCGTACGATGAGCCGAAAGCACCCTGGCTTCGTGAGGTACGGCGAAATCCCTGAGCACAGCGACGGCGTGTTGCATCACCTTCCAGTCGCTTTCGCTACCCATGACTACGCCGATCAGCGGATTTCGCACGGGGCCTCGATCGCAGTGAAAATTAATTCGACCCGAGTTATTTTCGCCAAATCGTTGCGGTTCACTTTGTATTCCCCTGCATGAGGTGATGTTCCTCAGTAAAGATAGACGCGGGATCATTCGACCTGATTGACCGCGACCAATGGTATCTCGCAGTTCAACTGCATGACCAGTTCGCTCCGGGAGTATTCGTGGTCGCTAGAGTGCTTGCCCATGCACCGATTCGGCGACGACATTCGCGGCGGGCAGAGCGATCGATGCTGAAGAACCTGTTGGATCCGGCGATTCTCTACTTTTTCCTCGGTGCGTTCATCGGCGTGATCCGATCGAACCTCGAGATTCCAGCCCCGGTTACCAAGTTCTTGTCCCTCTATTTGCTATTCGCCATCGGTTTCAAGGGTGGTCAGGAGTTGCACAAGGTCGGATTCTCGGCCGAGGTCAGCAAGGTAATTGGCATCGCCATATTTCTTGCCCTGGCGATACCGGTCTGGAGCTTTGTCATCCTGCGTCGCAAGGTGAACC
>JBKJMC010000255.1:0-2957 GCA_046596615.1 Ilumatobacteraceae bacterium
CGAGGCCACTGATCAATGCGCCGAGAAGTCGCTTTCTCTGGCGCGAGGGAATTGCGGTCATGCCTTGTCCAAATTTTTGCCGCGTGAATCAACTTTGGAGCCGTACAAGCCGCGCCCGAAGATGACATTGAGTACTGGCTCGGTGACCAGGTAATCGAGCGGCCGCCCGTCGGCAAAACGGGCTCGCAAATCGGTGCTGCTGACTTCGAGTCGCGGCGACTCGACGCGCAACCAGGTGAACTCTGACGGCGGAGTAACCGGCGAGCCCGGTCGATCGACGACGACGAGTTGCGATCGCGACGTGACTTCTTCAATTCGCGACCACGACGCCAACGAGCTGGCTGCATCGTCACCTAAAATCGTGAACAATTCGGCACCTTCGTAGCGAGCGGCGAGCAGCGCCAACGTGTCGGCGGTGAAACTTGGCCCTCCGCGTTTAATCTCGTCGTCGCCGGCGACCAATCCTTCGACGCCGGCAACGGCGGCGCGCACCATTTCGAGACGGTCTTGCGCCGGCGAGACATTTCGCGTGCCGTGCTTTTGCCACGGGTCGTTGGCCACCATCAATACGACGACATCGAGGTTCAGGGCGTGACGCACGTTTACGGCCGTTACCAGATGCCCAACATGGGGTGGGTCGAAGGTGCCACCGAAGAGTCCGACTAGTTGGGGCACCCCAGCAGTCTACGAACGCCTGCTTCTACCCACCCACAGGCTGATTCCCACCGCGCGGTACGTGATCCAAAGAGGAAACCCTTACAGGCAATGGCTCAAAAAATTTAAATAAATTTCTTCTAAGGTCTATCTATTTTTTGGCCGATGAACTAATCTCACATACCCGCCCATAAACCCCCAAACCCCACCCCCGCGATAACGATCGGGCGAACAGTTGAAGCACTTGGTCTCAACTTTTCGTCGGTTGTGCGTCTAAGAACTGAAATTTAGTACTTGGCGAATACGGGTCTATTTTTGCCAAGAATCCACATTCATCAATACAAGAAACGGTACACATATGTCAGACGCAATCGGACTCTATCTAAACGAAATCGGCAAAGTCGCTCTACTCAACGCAGAAGACGAGCGCAACTTGTCAAAGGCCATCGAGCGCGGCCGTGACGCCGCCGCCAAAATGCAGGCCGGCGAACGCGGCGCCGCACTTCGCGCCGACCTTCGCGGTGCAGCCAAGGCCAAGGATCACTTCATTCGCTCCAACCTTCGACTGGTCGTCTCGATCGCCCGTCGTTACCCATTGCCGCAGGGCATGGATCTTCTCGACCTCATTCAAGAGGGCAACCTGGGTCTCGAGCACGCTGTCGACAAGTTCGACTGGCGTCGTGGTTTCAAATTCTCGACCTATGCAACTTTCTGGATTCGCCAGGCCATTGGTCGCGCGCTGGACCAGAAGGCCAGCCTGATTCGCATTCCTGGCGATCGCTCGGCAACACTGCGTGCCGCGTTGCGTCAGGGCTCAGGCGACGCCGAAGGCCTTGACTCTCTCAATGCCGAACTGCATCGCCTCACAACGCCTGTCTCGCTCGACAAGACTATTGGTGACGACGGCGACGCAACATTGGGCGACCTCGTACCTAACGACGACACAAGCCCCGAAGATGCCGTGATGGCAATGGTCGACGGAGACTTGCTCAGCGACTTGCTGAACACGCTCGATGAGCGCGCCCGTTACGCAGTCGAGGCACGATTCGGCATGCACGATAGCGAGCGCAAGAGCTTTCGCCAAGTCGGCGAGGAACTCGGTGTTACCGCTGAGGCGGCCCGCCGCTTGGTCAGCCGCGCTGTTGACTCGCTCCGCGAAGACGCAGGCGATTTTCTCACCGTCTAAACCCTTGCGGGTTTAGTGCAACCGAGCGATTATTGTGAGCAGCCATGGCGCGTAGTTGGACACCCTCATCGTGGCAGGCATTCCCTGCGGTGCAGCAACCGCAATGGCCCGATAGCGGCGATCTCGACCGCGCTTTAAAACAACTCGGAACGTATCCTCCGCTGGTATTTGCCGGCGAGGCGCGCTCGCTGCAAACCGCGCTCAGTCAGGTTGCCAGCGGCAACGCCTTTTTGTTGCAGGCGGGCGACTGCGCCGAGAGCTTCGAAGAATTTACTGCCAACAACATCCGCGAGAAGTTGCGAATTATTTTGCAAATGGCCGTGATGTTGACCTATTCGATGGGCGTGCCCGTTGTCAAGGTCGGGCGCATCGCCGGTCAGTTCGCCAAGCCGCGCTCTAACGACACCGAGATCGTCGGCTCCCAAGAGTTACCCGTATTTCGCGGCCACATGGTCAATGACCCCGCCCCGCATCTCGAGGCCCGCAGGCCAAACCCCGAGCGGCTCATTCAGGCCTATCACCAGGCCGCCAGCACACTCAACTTGTTGCGCGCCTTCACCAAGGGAGGCTTTGCCGACCTCAACCGGGTGCACGCCTGGAACCAAGAGTTCGTCGCCTCGAGCGTCGAGGGCCAACGATACGAGCAGGTTGCAGCCGAGGTCGAGCGCGCTCTCGCATTCATGCGCGCCTGCGGCGTAGACACCGAAACCAATAGCGCCCTGCACCAAGTTGATGTTTACACGAGCCACGAGGCCCTTATTCTTGGATACGAAGAGGCGCTAACTCGCCAAGACTCACTAACCGGCGCCTGGTACGACTGCAGCGCGCATATGTTGTGGATCGGCGAGCGCACGCGCCAACTCGACGGCGCGCACGTTGAGTTCTTGCGCGGCGTGGGCAACCCGATCGGCTGCAAGATCGGCAAGACAACCACCGTCGACTACTTGATCTCGCTGTGCGAAACGCTGAACCCGGCGCGCATCGCGGGACGCCTCACCCTGATCTCACGCATGGGCGCAAACGATGTCGAAGAGTTCTTGCGCCCGCTGATTCGCGGAGTGCGCGACGCGGGCCATCCGGTCGTGTGGGCGTGCGATCCGATGCACGCCAATACATT
>JBKJMC010000272.1:0-8597 GCA_046596615.1 Ilumatobacteraceae bacterium
ATTGCATTGCGATTCGCGAAAGTTCATTTGAACCCAATGATCGGCCATCGTCGCGCAGGGCGACAATCAGCAACCTGGCATTATCATCCGTGCAGTAGCCGTTTGAAAATCGTGGAACGGTGCCCTCGGCATGCTCCAATAATCCTCTGTCATCGGTCATAGTCAAAATGTGGAGTAGCGAAATTAATGGAGTTGACGTTCGCGGCGGCATTTCTACGTCAGCATGCTTGCCGCTGAAAAATCAATATCTTGGGCCAGCTTGGTGTAGGCACGAGCTACGGCTGTCCACATGTGGGGCGGCGCCAATTGCGCTGCACGTCGAGACATTGATTGGACGAGATCGGGTCGGGTCGCAACACAGCGGAGCGCCGCCGCAAGAGCATCTGGGTCTTTGTGGGGCACAAGGATTCCGGCTCCGTCCGAAAGAAGTTCTACGGCGTGTGGAAACTGTGTGGCAATCACGGGACGACCAGCTGCTATTGCGTCCACAAGAACCCCAGAAGTGATCTGTTCGGTGGAGTCGTAGGGAAGCACGACACAAGTGGAACTGGAAACAAGGTTTTGAAGAGACGAAAGAGATCGGTATTGAGGATCAAACGTGATCCTTGAAGAAACTCCGAGGGAAGCGGCTCGAGACTGCAACATCTCCCGGTATTCCTCGCCCTTAGAAAGCAATACCTTTGGATGAGTTCGACCGGCGACCATGTAATTCATCGGCGGATCAAGATCGGAGATCAAGGAGAGTGCATCGACAACCCACTCGACACCCTTGCCCGGACCAAATAGTCCCCAGGTAAGCGCCGAGGGTATATGGGGATTTACTCGGGCAACATGATTAGGCACATTTGCGCCATGGGCAATGGTGACAACCTTGCTCTCGTTTACGTCGTAAAGGGATAGCAGGCGTTCCCGACCTATCGCCGTCATCGTCACTGATGCAGTCGATTTAGCAATTACGGATTCAAGTACAAATCTTTGTTGCGGGGTCGGATTGAGAGGAACGGTGTGGAGGGTAACAATCGACGGTGAGGTCAGTCGACTCATAAGATCCAGAAGTTCCGCTCCGCTGTCGCCGCCGAAGATGCCGAATTCATGTTGGATGATGACGAAGTCGAAGAGATTTAGGACTTCAACCGCGCGCGATAATGAAGCCGGAGATCCTGGACGCAATTGGGCAACAACTCGATTGTCGTGGGCGTCAGTTTGCTCGTCGCCCACTAATACGACGCCGATCTGTTTGACCCCAATCTTTTCAAGTCCATTGGCCAGTGCCGCCGCAAATGTAGCTAATCCACACGCAGTCGGGGGGTAGGTGCTCAGTATGCCAAACGAGGCTTGGTTCGAAATGCCCGAGGAAAATCTCGATGATTTTTCAAAGACGCTCGCCGTGCCATGTTTTGCCAAAGTTTCTTCTGGGTGAAAACGGATCACAATAAGCAGTTCATCAGAGTATGAACTTTACCCCTGTGGAGGCTCTTAATAGGAATAACATCCTTTTATTTAAATCAATCAATTCAGGTTTAAATTGTGTTATTCGGTGGTAATTCATAGGTGCGTATTCTGCGTACCTCTAGGAGTACTCGGATGGACCGAATTTAAGACGAACGCAACCGGCGAAAGAACTCCGCAGTCGCTGGATCTGCGCCGTGGCCAAAGGCAGATACGAGTGTGGCGCGAATGTCGGTGTCGGGATAGCGCAAACCGAGAACGATGGCCTCGTCGCCAGGATCGCTGTCGCCTTCGAAGCGGAATGTGTAATCGACGATCACATTGCTGAGGGCGTACGAAATATTTGTGCGACCCGACACGAAGTTCGTGCCCTTGAGTTCGATTTCGTCGGTGTAACCCTGCTCCCGTAGAAATGCAACGGCATCGGTGACAGTGGACGGTGTGGGTTTGTCGGTCATTGAATTAGTTCATCTAGTCGGCGAAAACATCTCGACTGTGCTGCACGAAAAACGTATGGTCGTGGCCCTTATTCGGATCTTCGGAGTTATATTTTGTAATCGTCGTTCCGTTTGGTACATGCTCTTCGGAGTAAATCGCCCCAACTGGACAAACATCCGGCTGATAACACGCGGTGCACGATGTGCACTCATCGAGATTGACGTACAGCACGCTGTCACCAAAGATTACAATTGCGTCAGCATTCGGGGTGTGGCTATTTTCGATTATCCCATTGCCGGCTTCCGCTTCCGAAGTCAGTAAATTGTTCGTCGGATTGAACTCGTAGATGCACTGCACTGGACAAACATCGACGCACGCACGATCCTTGACATTGATGCAAGCTTCGGTGATTATGGCGACACCAGACATAAGACAACTCCCTTAATGGAATACTAACTCACTATCTCATAAACGCCGTTTCAACAATTGTCGTTGCATACTTCGCCTCGCCAGGCTCCACGGCCTTCGTTTATTGCGAGTGCGGAGATGACGAGAGCGGCGAGCGGATCAGCCCACCACCAGCCGACGGTCGCGTTGAGAACGAGCCCTCCAAGCAAGATTGCCGAGAGGTAAGTGCAAAGTTTAGTCTGGTTACTGTCGGCCACGACGGTATTGCTGCCAAGTTCTAGGCCGGTTCGTCGTTTCGCGGCGGCAAGTATCGGCATCACGACCAGCGAGGCGATCGCCAATGCGATTCCGACTCTCGACGTATTCGGCTCGGTTCGATTAGCGAGATCCGCCATCGCCTGTATTGCCACATAGACGGCGAGTACGTAGAACGAGAGCGAGATGAGCTTCAATGCCGTGCGCTCACGTTTCTCGACAAGTCCGTGTAATTGCCAGACAATTACGAACGCCGACATCACTTCGACTGTGGAGTCGAGCCCGAATCCAATCAAGGCGATCGAACCTGCCGCCGATCCGGCAGTAATGGCGACTATCGCCTCGATGACATTCCACACGATCGTCGCCCAGGCCAACGAGCGGGCGCGCCGCAATAACGCACTAGAAGCTCCTGCGGTCACCATGTCATCTCATTGCAACCATCGTGATCGTCTGGTTCCACCTGCAATGTGGCATGTGTGATGCCGTGTCGTTCAGCGAGCAGGGCACGAGCCTGGTCCAACACGCCGTGGGTGTCAACACCTGAGGCAACCATCACATGAGCGGATGCGACATCCATTTCTGATGTAAGAGTCCAGACGTGGAGGTCATGAACGTCTACAACTCCGTCTATGGCGGCGAGGTCGGCGTGCAATTTTGCGACATCAAGATGTGCGGGGGCCGCCTGCACGAGCACCCGAATCGCCGTACGTCCAAGTTTGTATGCCCGCGGCAAGATGAATATTCCGATAACTGCGCCAATCACCGGGTCGACCCATGTCCATCCGGTGATTCCCCACACGGCAGCGGCGGCAATCACACCAACCGAACCGAGCATGTCGGATAGCACTTCGAGGTATGCTCCCTGCACATTCAAACTTTCTTTGGCCCCGGCTCGCAATAACACGAACGCAATTACATTCACGCACAGACCAATTACGCCGACGATGAGAACCGGCGCGGATCCCACATCGCGTGCGTCACCCAACCGCTTTACCGCCTCAAAGCCAATGTATCCCGCAACTCCGAATAGCAAGACCGCGTTGGCTAGCGCAGCCAAAATTTCCAACCTATATAATCCGAATGTTCGCTGCGAATGATTACGCACATTCGAGGCCGCCCGAATTGCGGCTAGTGCCATCCCCAGTCCTAATGCGTCGGTGGCCATATGTCCAGAGTCGGATAACAGTGCCAGCGATCCAGTAACTAGTCCGGCAACAATCTGCACTACAAGGAACGAAACAATTAACCCGAGTGAGATCATCAGCGGACGGACATGCCGTGCGCTAGCTCTCATCGCTGCCGCGCCGTGATTATGACTGTGATCGCCGCTCATTGGCGACCGTCGAGATCAGAGTGCCCATGCTCGACGGCCAACTCAAGATCGCACAAGAGTCGTAAAACTCTAGACAGAGTGCGGTCGGCGATGGCATAGCGGACCTGGCGACCCTCGCGCGTCGCACGCACCAACCCACAACCCCGCAGGCATGCCAAATGGTTCGAAATATTGGCACGGCCTTCGCTCAACTCGGCTGCAAGATTGGCCGGATACGACGGTCCGTCGAGCAATTGCAGCAAAATTCGCCGACGCACTCCATCGGCTAATGCCGTGCCTACACGACTAAGGGTGTCCAATCGAGTGTCATCACGAATATCAGTAACCATGAACTTGAGTTTACTTCACTCTATGCTGTATTACAGCGCCTGCTGAACTATCTTATGATCCGACTTAGGACTCGCCGCGTCGGACAATCACGAGAGCCAGCGCCGAAATCGCCACTCCCGATGCAGTGACTATGGCGCCCTGCACCACGATCGAATCCAATATCCGACCCGTAATAATCCCGATGGCGAACGTTAAACCTATGCCACCACCGACGATGAACTCGAGATTGATGCGACGAGTACCTATGTAGAACAACGCGGTGCACACAGCAAGCGTGACCACAGGCCGAACGATGTTGTCGCCAACGAAGGAAAATATTAACGACCCAATCACAATGCTGATCGAGCCGGCGACTCGAGCAGCGAGGGCGACTCCGACCGGTTGCAATCCGAGCCAGACCAGCAGCGCGCCCGAGAGAACAATGATCATAGGGAATGTGGCTTCGGAAAGGTGGAAGCTTTCGATGATTGAACCGATCATTGGTTGTGCTGCAACTACGACTATCAATGTGCCAACAAATGACGTGCGACGTGAAGTTGCCAGACCAACAGTGATCGCAATCGCGCATACCAGCGCTAGGGCAAGAGAGCCACGGAGTCCAAGGTCATCGAGCGTTATTCCAATCGCCCCAGCGAGCGATCCAACACCAAGTCCGAAGAGCACTTCCGCCGCCTGGCCCGAGCGGATGCTGCGCGGTCGCAACCACCACGCAGCGGCAAGGGCGAATGCGCCCATTACATACAGCGCGAGAGTAACAGTGGGTCGGTTGAAATCTTGGGCAAAGGCAATGATGATCCACGTGATGCCAACTGCGATTATGCCACCGCCGAGATATCCGGTTATCTCGGCGCTCGTGAGTGACCATTGAGGGGCGGTGCGCAATGCATCGGCATCTAGTTTGCTTAGAGAACCGCTCTTCTCGAGATCGGTGATCACGTGTTTGAGACTCTTGCGTGCAGCAGCCATACGCTGATCCTAGGTTCATGTCATGGCTCGCACATACCGACGCAGCGTGAGAGGCGCAGTTTGTCTCACTTTCGGCGGCATAGCCTTGGGAACACAACTTCGAAACAGGATCGGGGAGACCGATGCGTAGTCGCAACTTGGTGGTCAGGCGCAGACTTACATTTTTGATTGTCGTGCCATCGCTTTTACTCGTCGGTTGGGGCCTCAAGAATCGGGTGACGGTGTTGAATACTCCCACTGTGAAACTTGCAGAGTTGGCGTCCTTTGTAAAACCGGTCGATGTCGCAGCGCGCGTAAACGACAGCGGCATTTACGTCGCTGAGCAAACAGGGCGAGTGGTGCGCCTTGGGAGCAGCGGCGTGACAACGGTTGCCCTTGATTTAACTTCCCTCACCAGGGCGGAAGGAGAGCGCGGCCTTCTTGGGCTGGTGTTTAACCCCAGCGGCGAATCGCTATTCGTCAACTACACCGATTTGAATGGCAACACGGTCGTGGCTCGCTATTTGATGAAACAAGATGGAACAGCCCAGTTGTCGTCACGCGTTGTTCTGTTTATCTTGAAACAGCCTCAGGCCAATCACAATGGTGGTGGACTCGCATTTGGTCCAAATGGTCGCCTCTTTGTCGGAACCGGCGATGGCGGGGGAGGCGGTGACCCGCAGCGAGATGCCCTCGACCCGAAATCCAGGCTGGGAAAAATGCTTTCGCTGAACCCCGATGCAACCAGCCAAGCGGGCAATGACCTCGTCATTTGGTCACGTGGTTTGCGAAATCCATGGCGCTTCGAGTTTGATGCGCAGGGCAACCTATGGATCGCAGATGTCGGCCAGGATCAATGGGAAGAGGTCAATTTGGCGCGCATCGGCGCGGGAGCGGGTAAGGGGAAAAGTTTCGGATGGAGCGCTTTCGAAGCAAACTCTCGATATAACACCGACCAACCTGCTGAGGGACATCTCTTTCCTGTTCATACCTATAAACATGGCGAATCTGGCTGTTCAATATCTGGGGGCACGCGAATTCGTGATGCGAAACTAATCTCGCTCAAGGACTGGTACGTCTATGGCGACTACTGCAGCGGAAATCTCACCGCGATCTGGGTGGAGGGCAACAAAACCACGCGAACGGTATCGCTCGCTAAAAACGTGGGGTCCATCACGGCGGTGCGCACCGTCTACGGTGGCGCCGCATATGTGCTTACCATGCAGGGCAAGATCTACCGGATCGTTAACTAACTTCGTTACCTTCCATGCTCCCTAGAAGTGGAGTCATCAAAAACGTGGTGAGGTTCAGGCAATCTGCGTTAGCCGGAAATGTCGGGTTCGACGAGATTCGCGGGCTGTGCCAGAGACTCCTGCCAACTGAGCTAACACATCTTGAAGGTGCCACCAACCCTGGCATCCAAATGGTGGACCGTGCATGTAAAGCCAAATGGAGGGAGCCACTGGGCGAATGCTGCGGTTTCTAACTGTTCCGCATGTCAAAGTCAGGTCTCCTTAACTGGGTGACTTGAGTCGACGAGACACGTCTGTCCAGTTGATGATGTTCCAAATCGCGTCTAGATACTCCGGCTTGCGATTCTGATATTGCAAATAATACGCGTGCTCCCACGCATCGATGGCTAGAAGCGGGACCGTTCCTTGACCATGATTTCCCTGGTGGTCGTAGACCTGTTGAATAATGATCCGGCCCGCCAGCGGCTCCCAAGATGCCAATGCCCAGCCGACACCCTGGATTGTCGCCGCCGCGGCAGTCATTTGTTTTTTAAACGAGGTGAAGCTGCCGAAGTTCTCGTTGATGCGATGCTTCAACTCGCCGTCGGGCTCGCCGCCGCCGTCCGGGCTGAGATTGGTCCAGAGAATGGAGTGTAAGACATGGCCAGAGACGTGAAAGGCGAGGCTCTTCTCGAGCATTGATAGCTGGGCAAAGTCGTCGGATTCGCGCATCTCGTACAGCTTCTCAAGTGACTCGTTAGCGCCCTTTACATACGCAGCGTGATGTTTGTCGTGATGCAGTTCGATCACGGCAGCGCTGATGTGGGGCTCAAGTTCGCCCGGGTCATAGGGCAAGTCCGGAAGGGTGTATGTGTCGGTCATAAATTACCTCTTTCGTTCATCGTGCGATCGGGATCGTAAAAACAAAAGTACTACCTCGACCAGGGCTGCTCTCGCACCAAATTCGTCCACCCTGGGCTTCGACCAAGTTTTTGCAGATGTACAGTCCGAGCCCATTTCCGGGTACCTTTTCATCGGTTGATTGAGACACGCGCCCGAACTTCTGGAATAGTTTCGCCAAGTCGTCGTTGGCAATTCCTATGCCTTGATCCGTGATTGAAACCTGCACGAATTCGTCGTCGCATGACAGCTCGACGGTTATAGGTTCGTTGGCGGGGGAGAACTTGACGGCGTTTGCCAAGAGATTGGTGAGAACCTGCCAGTGTCGATCCGCATCGCCTAACACGAGAGGAATGTCCCCAAGGGCTGTGAACTCGAACCGACGGTTTACATTCACCCCGCGCGCTTCGTCCAGCGCTCGTTGCACCAACGAACGAATGTCGAACTCGACAATTTCGAAGGCGTACTCTCCCATCTCAATCCGTGCGACTTGAAGCGCGTCTTCGACGAACTGGGCTAAATGTTCTGTATTGCGGGCGATGATTTGCAGGTACTCGATCTTTTTATCGTCGCTAGTTGTGTCCCACGCATCGATAAGCAGGTTTGCATATCCGCTGATTGAGGTCATCGGCGAGCGAAGATCATGGGTTACTACGGCCACAAATTCGTTTCGTAATTCATTCAACTCCTCCAGCCGTCGAACCAACTGTCTATGTTCGGTCACGTCGTGAATCGTGGCCACGACGACGACCCCGTCCGCGGTATCAATTGGGCTTAACCTGACCTCGACCGGGATCTCTAGTCCGTCATTGCGACGTCCAAAAAGTTCGAGCCCTTCCCCCATTGGTTGGACTTGAGGGCTGGCGAGAAAGTTGTCCCGGTAATCGTAGAGATTGGGTTGGAATCGTTTGGGCACGAGAAGTTCCACCGGCTGGCCAAGCATCTCGTCTCGCGAATAGCCGAAAATTTTCTCGGTCTGGGAGTTTACGAGGGCGATGTTTCCGTCCTTGTCAACAAGTATCATCGCATCTGGGGACGAATCCAATATGTCGCGGAATTTCTGCTCCGCCTTATCGCGATCGGTCAGGTCGCGGGCGATGGTCGAAGTTCCGATGACAGTTCCATTGGAGTCGCGAATTGGCGATACAGTCAAAGCAATAGGAAACTTGCTTCCGTCTTTTCTAATCCGGATGGATTCAAAGTGCTCAATTCGGTTGCCGTCAAAAATTTTCTTTCGGATTTCGTTTAGCTGCTGCTCCTTTTCAGGAGGGACAAGTCGTAAAACGTTTTGTCCGATCATCTCT
>JBKJMC010000103.1:0-6378 GCA_046596615.1 Ilumatobacteraceae bacterium
ACGCGCTCGCATCTCTCAAAGGGTGCGAGTGGGGTGCGAACCTCATCGGACTACATGGAACTAAGCACTCTTAGACACTCTCTCGAGACGATGAAAGTACCGTAGTTACGCGGAACGCTCTCTCGTCACGCGATAGAAACCGAACTTAAACCCCCCTGAGCAGAAATGCTTGTATGGGTTCGACTCCCATCCCGGGCACGGACCCAAGCTACAAATTGGCGTCGCAACTCGATATTTCAAGAGGATGTGCCGCCGATTAACATTCGTCCCGTGACTGTTCACAAGCGAACCGAGCTTGACATTTGACCTCGTTGCCCGCAAATGATGAAACTGAGCGCTCAATTTGGCAAGAGCGTGACTTTCGGCTTGTCTGGGCCGGTGGACTGGTCAACAACATCGGCGACTGGCTACTCATGGTCGCGTTGCCGGTTTATGTTTTCACAGAATCTGGTTCCGGAAGTGCCACCGCCGCTGTTTTCATAACCGAGCTCGGTATCAGCATCATTTTTGGTCCATGGTGCGGAAGTCTTGTTGATCGCTGGGATCTGCGGTCGACCCTGATAACGACAAACCTACTCCATGCAATTACGTTGCTCCCATTAATCGCGGTGACAAGCGAACGTATCTGGCCGGTCTTCATTGTGGTTGCATTACAGGCAATTCTAAAGCAAGTCAACAACCCGGCGTCGATTGCATTAGTGCCTCGGGTGGTTAATGGGAGCCAACTGGTGGCGGCGAACTCGGCGAACGCGGCGGGTTCGTCCCTTGCACGTCTCCTGGGGTCACCTCTCGGTGGCGTGGCCGTCGCTCTGGGAGGTTTGACGACAGTCGTCGTAGTGGATGCCATCACGTTCATTGCAGTTGCGATTGCGATCGTATTCGTGCGAGCACCGACCGCCAGTTTGGCTCACGGTAGCGACGGAGACACGGTGCGACACAGTGGCGTTCGAGAGGGACTGGAGGAGGTGAAGCGTCGCCCCGCGTTGTTGGTTTTAATTGCTGTTCAGTCTTTGGCCGAACTCGCCTTCGCCATGTTTCCCATTCTGTTCATCGTATTTGTCGTGGAGGAACTCCATGGAGGAGGAACTGAAGTTGGCGTCATCCGAGGAATGGCAGCATTCGGCGGAATATTGGCATCCATATTCGTAGCACGCATATCCGGCCGCGTCTCGGCTCCGAAGCTAATGACTTGGGGGTACATCGGATTGGGCGTAGTGGCCACGTTATTTGTAAATGCGCCGCTGATTTCGACCGCTCTTTGGTTGTATCTCATCCTTTTTGCACTAACTGGACTTCCGAACGTAACCTCGCAAATCGGGGCTACAACAATGATGCAACAGTCGTGTCCACCACAGATTCTCGGCCGTTTGAGCGGGATAATTTCCGCGACCGGGGCGGTCGGAGCCGCGATCGGTGCAGTTACCACAGGGGCACTGATTGATCACGTTGAAGTTCGAGTGCTTTTCAACGCCCAGGCCTTCATTTTCATCCTCTGTGGAGTCGCGGCCTACACCCTCACTCGGCGGTCGTCTGGTGACGACGCAACTGCAATTCGTGACGCCTAGACCCACCATTTCATTGAAGGGGATGCAAGCCGAACTCGCTCTATTCGCTTCCGCTACATTTGAAGTGTTGCGAAGCAGAGAGGGCGCGTGGTGGATAATTTCACACAAGTACAACCAGCACGCGTGAACTGGTGAAAACCCGCATCCTGATCGCCGATGACGACAAAGACATGTTGGATGTCCTTGCTTTCAAATTGACGCAGGCAGGTTATGAGGTTGTGTGCGTCAGCGACGGCCTGGCAGCACTCGAATCAATCGAGGCGAATCCTCCGAGACTCGCAATTCTTGACCTCATGATGTCCGGGCTATCCGGTTTGGATGTTTTGCGTAAGGTGCGCGCGAACGAGGCTACTAAGAATCTCGATGTGATTTTACTTACGGGGCGAACCGCGGATTCCGATGTCGATGCCGCGTTCGCTACCGGAGCAAATGATTACATCACTAAGCCAGTCAGCCCCCGCGAACTTTTGCACCGAGTCAACGCCTTACTCGCTCGCAGCAAGTGAGCGTCGGTCGACTTTTACAGATTTCTCTTGCCGTAGTCGGCACTCTCTGTTTGTTGGCAATTTCGGTGATTGTCGTTGCCAAGAATCACCGTCGCCGGGCAGGTGAAAAGTCTAGGTACCTCTTATCGACTTACCGAAATGAACTTCTTGCAATTGCATCCGACGAAGACGATGAAGGGGAAGCCAAACAGGTTTTGTATGCCGTACCTGTGACAATTTGGGAGCGACTCCGACCAAGTGTTGTTGCCTACCTTTCCAAGGTTCGCGGTACGGCGGCCGAAGACTTAAGTGAACTTTTGCGTTCGCGCGGAGAGATTAAACGAGCCACAGAAATGCTGACCTCACGGTCGGGCGTTCAGCGGGCTCGCGGCGCCTATTTACTCGGTTTAGTTCGGGATCGGAATCTTGCAGAACTCTTGATTCCGCTACTCGCGGACCGTGACGCGGCCGTCCGCTTGGTCGCGGCTCGATCGCTTGGCGTGATTGGAGCGACGTCAGCTGCCGATGGACTGCTTCAGGCTCTTCGTACCTCGCGCGGGCGGATGGGGCTACCGGCCTGGGTCGCCGTCGACGCCCTTTTGGGGATGGGAGTGGAGATTGCGCCTGCTATCGAAATGGGTCTCGCCTCCGACGACGCGGCGGTACGAAACGTGTGCGCCCAAGTTGCAGGACACGGAACAATTTTTTCCGCAGCACCGCAGCTTTCAATTCTGCTCGCTACCGCAAAAGAGGGCGAAGTCCGAGTTAGCGCAGCGATGGCGCTTGGTCGAGTCGGTGGAGTTAACGAGGCCGTTGCCTTGGCGCGGTATACGAATTCGACCGAAGGAGCCGAACTGAGACGCGCCTGCGCCATCGCCCTTGGCGAACTAGGTCGACAGGAGAGTCTGGACACCCTAGTCGATCTATTGGGAGATCAAGACCGTCGACTCGCACAATTGGCCGCCAACTCGCTCATCCAGTTTGGTGCAGTTGGAATTGACAAACTTGTAGCAGTTGATGGCGACGGTTCGCCGAGAGCCCGGGCAGCACGAGGTGCAATGGATCTTGCGAAATTACGTGGACAAACTACGACTCACCCGGGGGATTCATAATGTTTTGGAACGACTTTCTCGAATTCTTCAGACAAGGCTTTTCGTCTGGGCTGGAGATAGTTGCAATACCTGTTCTGATCTATTTTGTCATTACCAATACCTCGTTGATGATGCTCATCGGCGTCGCGGCGTGGGGGTTTGCCGGGCAGCAACGCCGCAAGGATTTTGCTGGGCGCGAAGAGACCATAACTAGCCAGGTACTTCAGGGAGTCTCGATAGTCGTTCCGTCGTACAACGAGGAATCCGTCATTGTCGCTTCGGTACAGGCAATGTTGTCGCTCGAGTACCCACGACATGAAGTGATAGTCGTTGATGACGGTAGCACCGATGGAATGTTCGAGAAATTGCTGACGGCATTTGATCTCGTGCGGGTCGAGCGTGAACTTCCTTCCGACCTACCTACTAGGGGCGCGATCATCGACGTGCACATACCGAGAAACGGTCGCACTCGATTGGTCGTGGTACGCAAAGAGAACACGGGTAAGACCGATTCGGTCAGTGTAGGGATCAATGCAGCGGTTGAACCGTTGGTGGTATGCGTTGATGCTGATTCCATCCTCGATCCGAGCGCACTGATCGTGGTCACCAAGCCGTTTGCCGACGACCCCATTCGAGTCGTTGCAACTGGTGGCGTGATCCGGGCGGCAAACGGGTGCAAAGTTGTCGCAGGGAGAATTGTCGAAGTGAACCTAGACAAGCGCTGGATTGTGCGCATTCAGGCGGTGGAATATTTGCGAGCATTCCTATTCGGGCGCGCGGGATGGTCGGGGTTTGGCGCGCTGATACTCATAAGTGGCGCATTCGCCGTTTTTCGCCGCGATGTTTTGGTCGAAGTTGGCGGGTTTGACTCAGACAGCATCGGTGAAGACTTTGAAATCGTCATGCGTATTCACCGATTTATGATCGACAATGACCGAGATTATCGAGTTCAGTTCGTGGCCGAACCGGTGTCGTGGACCGAGGTGCCAGTAAGCGCGAAAGTTTTACGGGTGCAACGAAAGCGCTGGCATCGCGGGCTGTGGGAGACACTGTGGAAGTACCGCGGTATGTTGTTAAATCCTCGCTACGGCAGAATCGGGTTGGTGGCTCTCCCGTATTTCTGGTTGTTCGAGTTGATTGCTCCTCTACTTGAATTGGTAGGGCTCGTCTTCATTTCTCTCGGCCTCCTTTTGGGGGTGACGAGTGCAAACTATGTCTTGATGTTCATGACAGTGGCCTACGGCTATGCGATTTTGGTAACCCTGTTTGCCATGGTGATTGAAGAATTGACATTTCACAAGTACTCTCGCTGGTCGGAATTGAGCGCGTTATTATTGGCAGCGGTGCTTGAAAACATCGGGTATCGCCAAGCAACAGCATGGTGGCGCTTAGAGGGCTGGTGGGCGAGTTTGCGGGGTAAAAAGCAAGTCTGGGGAACGATGACCCGGCAGGGATTTAGCGAAACGAAATAAGCGCTACCTCGGTACTCGATTGCGGAGCCAGTAATCATGCCAATGAGCACGCCAAACCACGCCCGATCAAAAATGCGAATGCCGATTAGGGCACAAAAAATGCTATGAGAATTGCACTCCGAGGGCCGCCATTTTAGAAATTAAAGATGTCGTATTCCGACTTTAGCGGAGCTTTTGCCGAGCAATCCCACCGCCCCCAGACACTTGTAAGCGTGTCGCGCTAAACGTGGATTTGAATGTGTAATTATGGGGTGGTTAGTTTCGGGTGAATATGCAGTGTCTCGATTTTGGTGCAGTGTTCGTCTATGGGTTCGCAATTTTCAAAAGGAGTCACGCTGAGTACTTTTTTTCAACGCTTGAGAGTCGCATCTCCGTACGACAAGCCCTCTCATAACACTGCTTGGATCCTTGGCGCAGCAACTAAACGATTCCTAGAATCCTCACGGAGCGAGAAATTTGACAAGATTGTTCGAGTATTGCGAAGACCGTTATTTCGAATGAGGGGCAGGCAGTGGGATAAAATTCAGGAAGCGGAACCCCGTTTCGTGCTTGTGAACCGAAGTGAAAGATTTCTACTTGACTCGCGCGATCAAGTAATTAGTCGGGCGATCTATAGACGTGGTTATCATGATCTCCCCGTCTTCATCAATGCCTTAAATATTCTCAAATTTCCGCAGAACCGTGTCAATAAATTGGTCGATGTAGGCGCAAATATAGGCGACATCTGCGTAAGCGCGGTCGCTCGCGGGCTTGCAAATCAGGCAATCGCAGTTGAAGCAGACTCACACAATTTTAAATTGCTAACAACAAATATTCTTCTAAACAATCTGCAAGGCAAAATATCGGCCCATCAAGTTGCTGCTGGAAGCAGTGACGGTCAGGCAATTCAACTCTTAAGGTCTGAAACCAACTTTGGCGATCACCAGATTCGACCGATTACAAACTCGGAGATCTTGAACTCCATCGAGGTAACCGAGCGTTCGCTTGATTCGCTAGCCCCAATGCTTGACGCTAAAACTGATTTGGTCTGGATTGATGTTCAGGGGTACGAAGTTCAGGTTCTGCGTGGTTCCTCGGAAATCTGTAGAACTTGCGTTCCCATCGTTATGGAAATTAGCCCCGAGCATCTAAAAAATCATGGAAACGTCGATGACTTACTTGATTGCGTTTCGAGTTATAAAGGATTTTTTGACCTAGCTCGTTATCGCCCAATCTTTCAGCCGATCGTAAACCTCAGAGAGTTGTACGCCGATCTTGATTCTCGCAAGTCATTTACGGACATACTTTTGAAGTAGTACTCAATTTACTTAAAGACTGAGTTGCCGCCTGGGCCGACCATCAGCCCGACAATGATTAGCAAGACGCCGTAGAGAAGTTGACGTCTAGTAACTGCGATAACGCCGCTCACTATGAGGATCACAGAAAGTAGCCAGAGAAGAAAATTCACGCTTAACCATCCTTGGGGTGGAGATGCGGTGTCGGATTTGAACACCAGGTAACCAACCCACTACAGATAGTACATCTTTGGGTCAGGGCCGGAATCGCCTAATTACATGTCAAGCGAAACGATGCATTCCATTACAGCGCTAGGTCCAATAGAATTAGCCGACTCCTGTCCCGGCCACGAAATCTCAAGCCCCTCGCTGGAACCTGAAATGGAAACACCAAAATGGATCGCGAAATATTTCAATGGATCAACCGGCTCGCTGATCGCACAACATGGGCACATGGGGCATTCACGACCTACGCCAAGATTGGTGTCATC
>JBKJMC010000152.1:0-4431 GCA_046596615.1 Ilumatobacteraceae bacterium
CGAAAGTTGCGGCAGATCGGGCGACGACATTACGTCGATATCAGGAGACCCAATTACGTGAATAGATTCGGCTCGCTCGCCGAGCTGGATAAGACGAGTACGGGCATCGTCATTGGATACAAGGTGGATATGTGAGAGCTTGCTAACCGCATGCCTTATCACCCCATCGATTGTTCCGGACAACTCACCGCCTTCAATGTGAATCACTGGGGTGTTGCGCAACGCTCCTGAAATTGCGCCGGCGAGCGCTTCCGGGCGGTCGCCGTGCACAACGAGGGCGTCTGGGGCGTGACTGTCTAGAAAGTCCGAAATATGCACGATCGTATTTGCCACAACGCGATCCATCGTGTCGTTATCGCTGTGGTTTTGGAACGAATAGATTTCAATGTCGGCTGGTATTGAACGAGAGATTTCTAAAACCGTATTGCCAAAGCGCTCTTGCATGTGCATACCAGTGGCAATTACGGAAACCCGAACGCGATTTTTGTGCGCCACGAGGATTAAGGCCTTTATTTTGCCGAAATCGGCGCGGGTGCCAGTAAGGAACGCAATATGACGCTCAGCCGACATCTGACCATCGCAATTGCTCGCCGCGACCGATAGCCCGAGTCGCAGTCATGCCCTTGACTTTTTCGAATTCGGTAACGAGGATCTCGCCTGTACCCGGGCGCTTAACCCAAATATTCTCGGTCGTGAAAATATCACCAGCAACGATCGGTGCGATTGCTACAACCGATGCGTAAGCGAAGTCGATCGTCGGTTGCTCGCCAGTCAGCACGGTCTTTGCGCCACCGCTGGCCGCATGGACTATTTTTACTCCAGCGAGTATCTCCTTTAGTCCGGCTGGATCGATAGAGATCTCGATGTCCTCGCCACTCCAGGAGGTGTCGCTCGTGAAGTGCCGCTCAATTATCGCCGCACCCATGGCCACGGCGGCGATCACCGGCAAGTTCGATAGGGAGTGATCAGAAATACCGATAACGGTGTTTGGGTAGGCATCGCGTAATTCGGTGATGCAACCCAGTCGGATTAATTCATACGGCGTCGGATACATGCTCGTGCAATGTAAAAGCGCGAACTGTGCCTCTTCTTCGAGCAATGCTTGCACCGTGGTGGCAATCGATTTCGCGTCGTTCATACCCGTGCTCAAGATGATTGGTTTCTTAAGCCGAGCAATGTGCCTAATCAATGGGATGTTGTTGCACTCGCCAGAACCGATCTTGAATGCAGGCACACCCATTTCATTCAGGCGATCGGCCGCTTCGCGCGAAAACGGCGTCGAAAGATAAATTAATCCACGTGCTTCCGCGTGCATTTTGCAACGCAGGTCTTCATCGGGGGTCAGAGTGCATTCATCAATAATGTCCCAGATCGAGCGGGTCGAGTTTCCGGGGATGACATTGTTTGGTACCATCTCGTCTTCGACACTGTGGGCCTGAAATTTGACGCACTCGCCGCCCGCGTCGGCCACATCATCGATCATTCGAATCGCCCTATTAATGTCTCCGCCATGGTTGATACCTATTTCTGGAATCACGAACGGCAGATGCCCGTCGCCAATTAGACGACCGCTAATTTTAATTTCGCGCTGTACTTCTGTTGCTGTCACAATTTCCCGCCCTAGGGTCGATGTGCGATTAAACGATTCAGCCACAAGTTTACTCTTGGCATACGTCGCGCCGGCGTAGCTATTGAGCGATTGGTTTGACGCTTAGCGAAGTAGGCCAGTAACGGTGGTAACTAGATAGGCGACTACGACCGAAACGACGACGGCCACGACAGCCCCTACTGCCAGCGCGCCAGCGCCGATCGTGCCGCTCGCAATTAGCCGTCGCTGTTGATCTGGGTCCTTGTATAGAGGAGTGTTGCGCGTGACTACTCGAACCATTGCCGGCCGCATGCCGGCCGAGTGATTGGGTCTGGCAGGCTTAGAACGACCAATTAAGAAAATCGCACCTAGCGTGAGGATGACAATAAGCAGCGATCTAATCGTCACGCCAGCAACAGATTGAGCAACGAGTGGAATCATGAGCGAAGACAACATGTCGGCAACCCCAAGCGTACTGCTGCCACCTGCGCCTCCGCACGTGGTCCTTAATGGCGATGAGAAACGCATTTATCGCAGACTTTGGTGGGCGTTACCTATTCTCAGCTTGGCTTGGCTGGCAATCGCGGCAATTTTGATTTCTTCCGTAGTTTCCGTTCAGTATTGGGAAGTGGCGCCGGGTTCGGCCGGGCCGGTCGCCGATCGGCTTACGTTTGACGCTCAAGTCCTTAACCAAGTAACGCGGTATCCAGCAGAAACACCGTTGCTATTCGTGACTGCATTCGGTGGACAACTGAGCGCACTGGAAGCGGTAATCGGTTGGATCGACCAGGACGTAGACGTAAAGACGCGAGAACAATATTTTGGATCTGTTACACCAACCGAGCAGCGCCGACTCGGGTTCCAAGCCATGACGAGTGCGAAGCAAATTGCTGAATATGTTGCGTTTAACAGACTTGGCCTCGATGTTTCATTTGAATTCGGCGCGGTAATTGTTGAGGAGCTGGTTTGTCAGGATTTGCCCACCAAATTGAGCGCCTGTAAGCAACTAAATCTCGGAGACACCATCATCGGTTTCGATGGCGCGACCATCTCGACGATCGAAGACCTGTCCCCGCTCACCGCCAAGCACAACCCCGGTGACGTCGTGAAAATTTCTATCGTCCCGCAGGGGGAAACTGCGAGCGTTGAGCGAAGGGTGCAATTGATCGCCGACCCAGATGACGCCAAGCACACGCTGATTGGGTTCGTCCCCGCCGACACGCGCACGGTGAATCTGCCGTTCGAAGTCGGAATTAATACCGATCGCATCGGCGGACCATCGGCAGGTCTCGCCTTTGCTCTCGCGTTGCTCGATGAACTCACTCCAGGCGACCTCGCTGGCGGAGTGAAGGTCGCCGTCACTGGCACGATCTCACAAGACGAATCAGTCGGGGCAATTGGGGCCTTGCGGCAAAAAACAGCCGCTGTCAAGGCCTCGGGTGCAACAGTGTTTTTGGTACCCGCTTCACAAAGTGAACGAGAATTAAAGGACGCCCGCGCGGTTGCGGGCTCGGCATTGCGCATCATCCCCGTCGCCAATCTCGATGAAGCACTCGCGGCATTAGAGGAGCTCGGAGGCAGCGGTTTGACCAATGCCACAATCTCGCTCTAAATCGGGCGTATTCTTGGCGCATGGCGATTTCCTTTTCGCGCCCTGACCCCTCTTCGCCCGCCGCCGTAGGTGCGGCGCAGTTCACCGTCGGTCGGCGTGGGTTCGAGCAAGAAGAAGTGCGCGACTTTTTACGTATGGTCTCGGCCGAACTGGCGCGGTTGCAAGAACGTGAACGTTTTCTAGAAAGTGAACTTCGGGCCTTGCAGACGCGCGGTATGTCTGGCCCTGGGGTGTTGGATGAGGAGACGGTCACGACATTGCTAGGCGCGGAGACGGCCAGAGTCTTGACAGTGGCCCGCGAGGCAGCGCAGCAAATGCGCGCTCGGGCGGCAGAGGCGGCCGAGCGAGTAGTGCGCGAAGCCGGCGGCGACGCTGCCAGAATTCGCGAAGAGGCCGAGATCGAGTCGTCGCGTCACCGCAGCGATGTTGCGGTAGACGCCGAAGCCGAGTTAGAACTCGCCAAACAGCAGGGTCGCGAGATGGTGGTCGAGGCCCGCGAGTACCGCGAGAAGGTTCTCGCCGAGATGGCGCGCCGCCGCGAAGCGGCACGCGACCAGATAGAGAAACTTATTCACGGACGCGACCGACTCCTGGGAGTCTTTGAACGTGCCAGTTCAGTCGCCAACGACGTAGTAGATGATCTCAACGAGTTCGATGACATTTCGGCCGAAATGGCAAATGTTTCTGCGGTAAATGGCGCTGTAAATAATTCGACGCCGATGCCTTTCGATTACGAAAAAGAAAAAGATAAGCACGCCCAAGATCTGCCGGAGTTCGAAGAAGAAGTTGTTGTGGTCGTAGTCGCCGACGAGGTTGTGATCACCGATGAGATCGTGATAGTTGAAGATATAGAAATCCAAGTGACGCCGATCGAGTCGGCGTCTTCGGCTGCGTCGATGGCCGAGCACCCTTCGACCGAGCCGGTCAAAACCGAGCACATCGCCGATGTTGTGCAACTATTCGGCAAGAAACGCAAGCAAAAAGACCCAGACAACGAGCCACAAGTGATCGATCCGCCGACCTTGACGCCGGTCGCCGAAACCCCGGTCGTCAGAACCCCGGTCGTCGAAACGCCAGAGGTTTCGACTACTCCGGCACAAAGGAAATCGGTCGACGATCTTTTCGCTAAGTTGCGCTCAACGAGTATCAGCACTGTCGCCACCGAGACGCTGGCTTCTAGCAAAAAACCCCCGCTCAGAAAACTGGAAGTTGTTAAGGATTTTCCTGCAGC
>JBKJMC010000016.1:0-3525 GCA_046596615.1 Ilumatobacteraceae bacterium
GAAGCCCGTGATGTCGGCGACGTCGGTTACCGCAATGCCGGCCTCGCTAATAACTTTGGCAGTGCCGCCGCTAGAGATGAGATCCCATCCGAGCGCAGTGAGTTCGCGGGCAAAATCGACTATGCCCGTTTTGTCGTAAACGCTGAGCAATGCGAGGGGCATTCATTTAGTGTCGCATACGAAGGCATCGCGGCGCGACTCACGTGCTGATTCGTGCTTGACCGTATAGCGTTAGCGGTAGCCAACCGCGCTGCAAAAGCCAGCGATCGTTCTTCGATAACTCACGTCTGTATCAAATCCGGAAACTCGCTCATACATTAGAAGGCGAGTTCGTCGTTTGCCTGTGCACCATTCAGTGCAGCGGAAGTGGCAATCATTACCAACGGTGAAGAAACGAACGATGGCCGTTTTTCGTATGTGTGGCTCAAGAATCCGTCTACGCCGATGGCGATCTATGCGCCGGCCGACGGAGTGCTTGTGACAATTCGCAACCTCGCCGCGCCGCGCGCGGACATCAAGGCCGCCTACCAGTTTGGCGACTTGTGCAGTAGTTGTTTTGACGACAATGGAAATCCGACGGCACGATACCTAGAGCGGGAAATTCCAAAAGTCAAAGTCGCTGTCAAGGCCGGAGAATTGCTCGGATACACGACCGGAACCCCCACGGCGCACGACTGGGATTTTACGATTCAAATCAGCGAGAAGACGGTCTGTCCCTACAGCGTTCTCGCAGAACCGCACAAGGCAACGCTGCTTGGCCTTCTTGGCCCTAAATCGGCGACGCCTTACGGGCCGCCCACTCCTGGGTATCCATGCACGGGGTGTGGCGCGAGCGGCTAATCAAGCAGAATTAAAGTTGGAGCGACATTGAACAGTCGATTTCAATGAACGGGTAATCGACCGCGACGCGCTCCTATATTTGACGACCGAGAAATGCGGCGAGCTTGTCGGCGGCGCTTGCCGAGGCTGGAGCCGCAACTTCCGGACCAAACGCTGCGACACCGTCTTTTCCGCGAAATCCGTCGGAAAGCGTCGCTTGCACCCCGGCCAATAGTTGGCTCGCCATTGCCGAGTCAATGTCGGTTGGCTGTCCAGTTGACTTGGCGAGATCCCAGCCGTGAGTAAATACATCTGTGGTTGCTAACCCCATGAACGCGGATCCGGGCATCTCTCCGAACGGCAACTTGAGCATTTTTTCCTGTGCGCCCGGCGCGCCGAATGCGCCCAGGGCTGCCCCCACTGCCTTGTCATAGTTTGCTAACACGTCGCCCGCCGTGTAGTCAACTTTGTTGTTCGGGTCTGGCTCGGGAGCGGCTCCACCGTTCATGCATGCTGCGAACCAGGTCGCCGCCTCCATGACATGGTTAGTCAAATCTCGAACCTTCCACGACGCGCAGGGAGTTGGCGAGTCGTACTGATCGGGCGTGACCTTGGCGAGGATTCCGCGGGTCGACGCGAATGCCTGCGCTAGTTGATTCGTATTTGTGTCGCTTCCAAGTGGTTCCATGAGTGCGACAATACGCTTCGCACAGCAAATAAACAAGTGCCAAGACCAGGCCGATATGTTCGCTTGCTACCTCTTTTCGTACCCCGACGATGCGTTAGCGTGGCGACATGGAGCCCGACCGTGCAAGGCGAACAATTCGTATTCTGGGGGCCATAGTTGGTGGCGCGCTAATTTTCCTTGGCTTCGGTGAATTTATTGTGCGCTTGGACGAGCCCGCGCCCCTCCTGTTTTGGCTACCAACGCTGTGGGGCGGCGGCGGTTCAATCCTGTTTGGCGTGTTCGGGAAAACTGTGGCAACCCGAAACAGGAGGATTTTTGTGATTGTGGGGGCCGCCATGGGCCTTTTGCCATCGATGTGGACGGTGATTTTGCCGATCCTTTCAAGCGTGTTAGTCATTCTGACGATTAAGAGCCGAGATGACACCTGGCGTCGCGGCTAGGCGCCGCCGAAAGCCTGCATCGATGATATAAAGATGTCGTGCAAAAATCCGAAGTTCTGATCGGGGTATTTGGCGGGTCTGGGTTCTACGAATTTCTCGAAGATGCACGCGAGGTGCAGGTGACAACACCGTTTGGTGATCCTGCGTCGCCGATCACAATTGGTTCGGTGGGCGGACGACAGGTGGCGTTCATAGCGCGCCACGGGCGGCAACACAATTTCGCCGCTCATCGTGTGCCGTACCGCGCCAACGTGTGGGCAATGCATTCGATTGGAGTTCGTACTCTCATCGCGCCGTGCTCGGTGGGATCGCTGCAACCGCACATTCATCCCGGACAACTGGTCGTGGTCGATCAGCTCGTCGATCGGACGTGGGGCCGTCTGGACACATTTCATGATGTCGGAGGTCGACTCGACGAGCCAGGTGCGATTGGGCCAGTGCACCATCAGGCGTTTGCAGAGCCGTATCACCCAACACTTCGAGCCGCAATGGTGGCATCTGGTCGTCGCACTGGCGTTCAAGTCGTTGACGGTGGCACCATGGTGGTAATCAATGGTCCACGTTTTTCGACACGGGCCGAGAGTTCGTGGTTTCGGTCAATGGGTTGGCATGTAGTGAATATGACCGGATACCCGGAGTCGGTTTTGGCGGCAGAATTGGGGATCCGTTATGCGTCCATTGCTTTGGTGACGGACTACGACGCCGGCGTCGACGGCCAGCCTGCGGTCACTATGGACGCGGTTTTTGCCAGAGTGCGCGAAAACGTTTCCCAAGTCGCGGGCCTCATCCGCGACGCGATCACTATTGATTATGAAGTGCTGACCGGCGTTTAACGGCCACTGGGTCATCTGGTAACTTTAGAATTATGAGTAACGGTCACATGCCGCGCTCCCGAATCGAGGGAATTTCAATCGGTGGCGTGCGCATCCTTGCGGGTCTCATGTGGTTGGCCAACCTGCATTGGAAGGTGCCGACCGATTTCGGAAAGTCAAACGGGGGCGGTCTTTACAAGTATGTTGCGGCTGGCGCGGAGAATGCGCCATTCGCGCCGTATCGGTGGGGGCTACGCGAAATAGTTTTGCCAAACTTCCAATTGTTTGGATGGTTCACATTGATCACCGAACTGGTGGTCGCGGCGCTGCTTTTGTTTGGTTACCGAACGCGAATCGTGGCGTTGGCGGGTGCCGCGATGGCGGTGCCGATCATGATGTCTGTGCTGTACTACTCGAAAGCCGACGAGTGGTCGTGGTCGTATCTTTTGATGATTGGTGTGCATCTACTCTTGGCCGCTGTTTGCGCCGGGAACTATCTCGGAGTTGATGGTGTTATCGCCGGACCTTCGGATCGGGTGCCGCGCGCTATTCGTACAACCGGAATCGTCGCCGTCGCCGTGGGCGTTGCTGGGTTGTTCGTCGCCAGGTCGGTAAGCTTTTCTGGAGATGTAGTAAAACTGTTGGGCAGCGACGCAGGATTCGTTGATGGTGATCGGATTGTGCGCCGCTGGGAGTTGAAATTTCTTTGGTTCAATCCGCTTTGGGCGGTGCTCACGATCGCATTCGGGATATTGCTCGTCCTCGG
>JBKJMC010000131.1:0-5237 GCA_046596615.1 Ilumatobacteraceae bacterium
ACGGTCGGCGCTCGCGCCGGGTGGGGATCGCTCAAGGCTGTCACCTCGGGCAACGTTGTCGAACTCGACGACGACATTGCGAGTCGTTGGGGACCGCGTATTGTCGAACTCGTAAACGCGGTTAGCGCTGCCATAACAAAAGTGCTTGCTAACTCCTAAGTTCTATTTATGACACTTGCAGCAACCGCCTCGGTAGTTGAAGCAGACGCTCTTCAACGCGATAATCGCTGGTGGTTGCCTGCAAGTGTTGCAATACTCATTGTCGCCCTAATCGCCGGCGTAATGATTGGGCCGGCGGGACCTCCCTGGTGGCGAGTACCGCTCGAATTGCTCGATCGCCTGCCTTTAGTTCATATAGATAGCGGTGTTAGCGGCGCGGAATGGAACATCATCTGGCAGATTCGAATGCCGCGCGTGGTTTTGGCCGCGCTGGTCGGCGCGATGTTGTCCGTGGCAGGCGCGGGTTACCAGGGAGTTTTTCGCAACCCGCTCGTGGACCCGTATCTGCTTGGTGTGGCTGCAGGTGCCGGGCTCGGCGCCACAGTGGTGTTCTCGCTGAACCGCAATAACACACTGCACTGGATAGTTGACCCGCTTCCAGTCGCCGCATTCGCGGGCGCGCTGTTGGCGGTTCTCGTTACCTATGTTGTCGGCACCGCGTTTGGATCTATGCGTTCGAGCACCACTCTGGTGCTCGCCGGCGTCGCGGTGACATCGCTGGCGACCGCAATTCAGACCTTCGTGTTGCAGCGCAACAACGATGTCGTGCGCCAGGTGTATTCGTGGATTCTTGGCCGCCTTTCGAGCGCGACGTGGGCGGACGTGCGCCTGGTGCTGCCGTACATCTCGGTCTCTCTCGTCGTGCTGTTGATGCACCGTCGCTTGCTCGACGTGATGCGCATCGGCGACGACGAGGCCACCGCCCTGGGAACCAATGTGCGCCGCGTGCGTCTAATGGTTGTTCTGGCGGCGACGCTCGGCACCGCTGCCGCTGTCGCGGTCAGCGGCCTGATCGGTTTCGTAGGGATCATCGTGCCGCACGCGGTGCGCCTGCTGGCTGGCGCCAGCTACAAAAGAGTTTTGCCTCTGAGCATCTTGCTCGGAGCGGCATTCTTAGTTGCCGCCGATATCCCTAGCCGCGTGTTGGCAGACCCTGCCGAGACACCGATCGGAATCGTAACCGCCTTTTTTGGCGCGCCGTTTTTTCTGATGCTGTTGCGCTCGAGAGACACATCGCGATGACGGTGCTGGGGTTTTGCGATCTCGGCATTAGTTATGCCGCAGCGCCCGCGGTAGTTGGTTTCAACGACATCTTGCGCTCGGGCGAGTGGCTGTGCCTGATCGGCCCGAACGGCGCGGGCAAGTCTTCGGTGCTCAAGGCTGTTGCCGGCCTCGTGCCTTACGGCGGTTCGATCGCGATCGACCAGCAAGAAATCGCTAAGAAGAGCGCGCGCTGGCGGGCCCAACACATTGCCTACGTGCCGCAGACACCAGTTATCCCCACCGATATGTCTGTGCACGAATACGTAATGCTCGGGCGTAATCCGTACATCTCGCACTTCGCCGCCGAAAGTGCCAATGATCGCGAAGTAGTCGAGCGCGTGTTGAATCGATTAGACCTTAGAAGTTTTGCGCGCCGAGCGCTGGGCACTCTGTCTGGAGGCGAGCGGCAGCGCTTGGTGATCGCTCGCGCGCTGGCGCAGGAGGCGCCCGTGCTGTTGCTCGACGAGCCGACGAGCGCTCTCGACATTGGCCACCAGCAGCAAGCGCTCGAACTTGTCGATGGTTTGCGACGCGAGCACGGCCTAACCGTTGTGTCGGCGATGCACGACCTGACGCTCGCCGGTTTATATGCCGATCGTCTTGTGCTCATGCACCAGGGCTTTCGGGTTCGCGAGGGCACCGCGCAGCATGTGTTGCGCGCCGAGACGCTCGCCGAATTCTACGGAGTTTCGGCGCGCGTGCACCATGAGCCAGACGGCACCGTGGTCGTAATTCCGCAACGGGCCGCAACAACCAATTAGCCCCAGCCGCTAAGTTGGCTGGCGATGACTATCGACGCCAAAGCGCTCAACGAGCACGTGGTTGGGTGCTCCGCCGCCCACCAGTTATTGCTGGCCGCGCTCAATTCACTATCCGACGAACAGTGTCGGCAAGATTCGCTGCTGCCGAAGTGGTCGCGAGGGCACGTACTGTCGCACTTGGCCCGCAATGCCGATAGCCATGCGCACCTGCTCGCCGCCGCGGGTCGCGGTGAAATCGCCGAGCAATACGTGGGCGGCCGCCAGGCGCGCCTTGCAGGCATCGAAGACTCGTCTACCCTCGGCGCAACAGAACTGGTCGCCGACGTGCGCCGAAGCATCTACGCGCTCGAGGCAGCGTGGGCGAGCGCCTCGCCGACAACTTGGGCGGGCGAGGGGCTCAACAGCGCTGGTGCGACGATTCTCATGAGCGAGATCGTGTTTCTGCGCTGGCGCGAAGTTGAGGTGCATCATGCCGACCTCGCGCTCGAGTTCACTTGGCAGAATTGGTCGGACACGTATGTGCGCCTTGAACTCGACCGACAGATCATGCTGTGGCGCAGCCGCAAGCCGATGGGCATGACGGTTGTGCCAGATGCCGCGCTGGTGTTGTCGCCGCGCCATAGGCTGGCCTGGTTTCTTGGCCGCGTGCAAGTAGCTGGCCTGGCCCAGCCCGATCCGTTCTAGCCTGATTCGACGGTTATGAAATTCTTTTGGCGAAAGGTGTTGCTGGCGTTTGCCGTGGTCGCCGGCGTGTTGTCGCCCGCGACCGTTTCGTTCGCCCACGCCGGCCTGCTCGGCAGCGAGCCGGCTGCCTCGAGCGTGCTCGCAGAGTCGCCCACCGAGATCGTGCTGCGCTTCGATGAGTCGCTCGAGGCGGTATTCGAAAGCATTCGCATTCTCGACCCGACTGGAGCGCTCGTGGTCGCCGCAGATGCCCAACGCGACGAGGTCGACCACTCGATCGTACGCGGCAAAATACCTGTGCTCAAAGACGGCACTTATGTCGTGGAGTGGCGGGTTACTTCTGCCGATGGGAAGCCGGTTTCGGGGGCATTTCAATTTAGCGTCGGCACTAATCAAGATGATGTCACCGACATTGTCGACGACTTCTTGGACGCAAGTCATGCCGAGTCTTCGGGAAGCACCCTCAGCATATTATTGCGCTGGATTGTCTTTGTTGGCTCTATAGTTCTGATCGGGTCACTGGTGCTGATGTCGCTGATCGCGCGTGCTGACGATCTCGACGAACGCTCTGCAATTGTCGTGTGGGGAGCGTGGCTGCTTGCAACAATCGGCTCGGCGGTTTCGCTTTTCGACTATGGGTCAAACGCTACCGGCGCTAATTTTTTCAATCCCTCGCTAATTGGCCAGACGATGCAAACTACGTACGGCCGGATGACATCATTGCGCCTTTTGATACTGGCTTTCCTCGCGGTTGTAATTTTTCGGCGTCGCCATCTTTCGCAGTCGCGCTGGAGCGCCACTGTCTTGACGGCGAGCGCGCTAATAACTTTGACTTTCTCGCTCTCGGGTCACGCCGTCGTACAGAGCCCGGCGGCGTTGGGAGTGCTGATCGATGCTGTACATCTCACAGCCGCCTCTGTGTGGATCGGCGGGGTGGTGATGCTGGGGATCGGCGGCACGTCGTGGTATCTAGATCACGACGGTCGGGCCATTCGCAGGTTCTCGCGACTAGCCGGCTGGTGCGTGCCGACCGTCGTCGTCAGCGGTGTTGCCCAGGCCTGGCTAATGATGGGCGGTTTTGGCTCGCTTTTTGACACTGCCTACGGCCGCACGCTGCTTGTAAAGACCTCGGCGGTATTGATGGTCATCGCCCTCGGATTGCTGCTTCGAGTCACAATTCGCGCAAGGGGTGCGGCATCGGCCAAGCGAATCGTCGGCGTCGAGACAATTATTGGCATCGTGGTCATCGCGATTACGTCGCTTCTGGTCGGAACTCCGACGCGCGAAGTGCCGACCACGAAGCCTTTTACCGTGGCCTTGGTGCGCGACAGTGTGGTCGCCAATATCACGATTACCCCGGCAAGGGTTGGGCGAGCAGAGGTGCACATAACCGTTGTGCCACCCGGAGGAGCATTCGAACAGTTCGCCAGCGTCACCGCGCGGATGTCGTTGCCAGAGCGCAATATTCCCAACACGTCGATCGAACTGACAAAAGTTGGTCCGAATCATTTTACCGGAATTGCAGATATTACTTACCCCGGAGAGTGGCACCTAGATGTAATCATCATGCCGGATAGCTCGACGACTTTGCTGTACCAAACTCGGTTTACCGCAACCAAGTAACCACGATGTGGTGGCCCATGCCTGTCGCTTCGTCTATAAATTGCTCGCCGACTGTTTTGAAACCGCGGCGTTCATAGAAATACAGCGCGCTGTCGCGGGCCCGAGCCCAGACGCACTTTGCGCCAAGATCGGTGGCTAGTTCTATGCCAGCAACGAGTAGCGCTGCGCCCAGGCCCTGACCCTGCGCCGCCTTGGCGACCGCCATGCCCTTTAGTTGCACGGCAACCGGAGGGGGTGTCGCTTGGTCAAGTGGATACGGCCGCGGAATCCATGTCGATGTGGCGATCACTAATCCGTTACTGAAGGTGCCGTCCGTCGAAGTGACGCCTGTTTGTTCGCGAATTGCCAGGTGCACCGCGCCCGGCAATTCGTCCTCGCTGTAGTTGGCGTCTTGCGACGGCGTGCCGTCGCGCAACACCGCAAGGCGCAACGGCAAGACTTGCGCCGTCGTGCATCGCTCAACACGCGGTGACGGTGACGGTGCCTCTCTAGCCATCGATTTGCACCGTGGCGCCTCCGCCCGCGGCAGAGCGATACATCGCGTCGACAACGATGTGCGCCGCCAGCGCCGTAGTAACAGTGGGGAAGGCCGGCTCGTTGTTAGCAACCGAATTGATGAAGGCGACATCGGGGTTGACCGCGCCATAGGCGAGCACCTTGGTGCGCTCCAGCAAATCTTCACCCTCGAGCGAGCCGGACGAGCCGTCGGCGTCGTGCCATTCGATCGGTCCGAACCATTCGTGGCCGTGAATCGTGATTGTGCGGTTCTCGCAGAAGACTTCGACCCTGCGCTGGCTCGGGCGGGTCAGGTTATCGTGCCAGATCGATGACAACGAGCCGACCGCGCCGTTAGCGAACCGCATCGTCGCGCTCACCGAATCCTCGATGCCGTAGTAGCCGTGAAAG
>JBKJMC010000216.1:0-3046 GCA_046596615.1 Ilumatobacteraceae bacterium
GGTAAGGGAGATAAACGCCATGGAAATGATCCGTGACGCAAATTGGGTTCTCAGCGTCGGCACGTTCTTGCCGATCGTCGGCGTACTCGTTCTGCTTGTTGTGCCAAAGGGCGAAGAGCAACTAATCAAATTGGTCGCGCTTCTGACGTCGATTGCCACTGTTGCGGTCGGCGTTTACACGCTTGTGAAGTTCGACTTCGGCAATGCGGGTCAGATGCAGTTCGTCGCACAGACCGATTGGATTTCGATAATCAAGAGCACCTATTTCATCGGCGTCGACGGCATCAGCCTGCCGCTGTATTTCTTGTCGATGGTTATCACGCTGCTCGTGGTGATCTATTCGTGGAACCATGTTCCGGCGCCGGGGAATCCGAAGTCCTTCTTCATCTTGATTCTGGTTTTGCAGACCGGCATGGCGGGAACCTTCATCGCCCAAGACCTGATCCTGTTCTTCGTTTTCTTCGAATTGGTGTTGCTGCCGATGTATTTCATGATCGGCGTGTGGGGTGGCGAGAACCGCCAGTACGCGTCGTTGAAGTTCTTCCTGTACACGATGTTCGGGTCGGCGCTGATGTTGGTCGCGTTCCTCGCGGTGTTCTTCAAGACCGGGGCAGAGAGCTTCTCGATCCCTTACCTCGTCGAGCATGGCGGCGCGATTGCCAAGAACGTGCAGATTTGGATCTTCGCGGGAATGTTCGTCGGCTTCGCCGTCAAGGTTCCGATGTTTCCGTTTCACACCTGGTTGCCGGACGCGCACACGCAGGCCCCTACTCAGGGCTCGGTAATCCTCGCCGCGATCTTGCTGAAACTCGGCACGTACGGCTTCGTGCGCATTGCGCTGCCGATCTTGCCGCTCGCGGCGGTTAAGTGGGCGCCGTACATCGGCGCGCTCGCGGTCGTCGGCATCATCTACGGCGCGCTCGGTTGCCTCGCGCAGACAGATATGAAGCGTTTGATAGCGTTTTCTTCTGTCGCGCACATGGGTTTCGTCATGCTCGGTATCTCGACTCTCACGAGCTTCGGTGTCAACGCCGCGGTTTACGGAATGGTTGCTCACGGACTGATCACTGGCATGCTCTTCTTTGTCGCCGGCAGTATGAAGGAGCGCTACCACACACTCGAGATCTCGCGCCTCGGCGGAATGCTTACCCAAATGCCGCACCTCGGTTGGATTCTGGGTTTCGCCAGCATGGCCTCGCTGGGCTTGCCTGGCCTCGCCGGTTTCTGGGGTGAGTTTCCGTCGATCTTGTCGGCTTATAGTCCTGCGGCAGGTTTGAACGTCACCGTGTTCCGCGTGTATATGGTCGTCGCCGCACTCGGAACTGTGCTCGCCGCCGCCTATTTGCTGTGGCTGTTTCAACGGGTTGCCTTCGGCGAGCCCAAGGCCGAGTTCGCTGGTAACGGCGCCTCTGGCGTCGAACTTGATTCCGAGCACTCGTCAGATCCAGCCTTCGAAGACGTCACCACCATCGAATGGCTGGCTTGGACTCCGCTGCTCGTGGCGATCCTCGTCCTGGGCATAGTGCCCAACATCTTGTTCAAGATGATCGACCCTGCTGTGCACGGCGTGTTGCGCGCCTTCGGGGGCTGATCAAGTGCTGAGCCTTGCGCATCTTCTCTTCGGCGCCGAGCCGTGGGTTTCGCCCAGCGTCGGCTATTACGCGCTCGCACCAGAATTGATTTTGGCTGCTGGCATTTGCTTGGTGCTTATGGCCGATCTATTTCTGGAGAACAGTCGCAAGTGGTTGCTCTCGCTGATCGCAGGCTTCACGCTGCTGGGTGCGATGCTCCCGATTGTGATCCTCGGCGTGAACGATCAAAGCGCGTGGTCGATGTTCGACGGTCGTTACGTTGTCGATGGCTTCAGTCTCGTAATCAAGGGATTGTTCTTGCTGGCTGGCTATGTCGTCGTGCTGTTGTCGTCCGAACATGTTGAAGAAGGTGATTATTGGCGCGGCGAATTTTGGTTCCTGCTGCTCTCCAGCATCCTAGGAATGGTGATGATGGCCTCGGCGCGCGACCTGGTCTCGGTTTTTGTCGCACTCGAGTTTCTCTCGATTCCCGCGTACATGTTGGCGGCGTGGCGCAAGCGCGACTTCAAGAGCAATGAGGCGGGCGTCAAGTACTTTCTGCTCGGTGTGTTCGCCTCGGCCGTGATGCTGTACGGCATGTCGTTGCTCTATGGCGCGGCCAACAGCACATTGCTTGTGGATCTCGGTAAAAGCATTACCGCGACTGGCGGCATGAGTTCGCTGCACGCGCTGGGCATCGTCTTCGTGGTCGTCGGGTTCGCGTTCAAGGTTTCGGCTGTGCCGTTTCACACTTGGGCGCCAGACACCTACGAAGGCGCGCCAACGCCGGTCACGGCATTTCTCTCGGTCGGATCAAAGGCCGCCGGCTTCGTCGCCTTAGTGACGATGCTCTACGTCGCGTTCCCAGCCGCGAGCGGAGTGTGGGAGCCTTTCATCTGGGTGCTCTCGGCGCTGACCATGACCGTAGGTAATCTCGTAGCGTTGCGCCAGACAAACATCGTGCGCATGCTCGCGTACTCGTCGATCAGCCAGGGCGGCTTCGTGTTGATGCCGCTAGCCGTTGCTGGTCATGGTGGTGTTTCCGAGTCAGCGCTGCGCAGCGTCGTCGTCTATCTAATTATCTACGCGGCCACCAACTTGGGCATATTTGCGGTTGTCATCGCCGTGTCGCGCAAGACTCGCAGTGGCGAAATATCCAGCTGGGGCGGGCTGTTCTCGTACTCGCCGGCGCTCGGCGCATTGGCCACAATTTTCTTGGCATCACTCGCTGGTATCCCGCCGCTGGGCGGTTGGATCGCTAAGTTCGCCGCCTTCCAGTCGCTACTTAGTTCGGGCACAAACTGGGGCTACGGCCTGGCACTGATCGGCGCCGTCAACTCTGTGATCGCCTTTGGTTACTACGGCAACATCTTGCGCGAAATCTGGATGAGCCCCGTGCCGCACGGCGATACCACGCGCATTCGCATTCCTGGTTCTATCGCGATTGAGCATGGTCTAACAAGTGTTGCCACGCT
>JBKJMC010000155.1:0-4952 GCA_046596615.1 Ilumatobacteraceae bacterium
CAAACGATGCGAAGCGGTAGGCGAGGTTCCACCAGCGATGGGCTTCAAACGCCAGAGTATCGACTAGCGCCAGGTTACGCGCCTCGTAGAACAGCGAAGACGGGTTGTTCTTGAGACCGAAGTCGGCGTGCCAGACGATGATGCCGTTCAAGGTCACCGTGTGCTTGCCAGTGTGCATCAGGCCGAAGGCGACATCGTCGCCGCGCACGAATACAGGCAGCGGGTTGTCGCGCGTAATCGTGATGGGAAACGCCGTGTACCACCACGCGGTGTAAGCAAACTTGATCTCGGGCGCGTCGAGCAAGGCGATCTCGCGGTCGCGCATGTCGTCATCGCGACCGAGCGCTTGCAGCGGATAGATCGAGCGCCACGAATACTCTGCGCCCGCCTCAAACTGCATCCATTGGCGCTCCTCGCTGAGCATCGCACCGTGCACACACAAATTTTCGTCCTTGGCAAACCTGAACAACGCCATCGTGCGCACGAGCGCTTCCGGCTCGAGCGTGATGTCGTCGTCCATGAACAGCACGTGAGTCGCCCAGCCGTCTCGGCGCAGCTGCATCAACCCGCGAGCGAACCCGCCGGCCCCGCCGAGGTTCGAGTTGCCAATTACTACAAGCGGCGCGTCGCTTGGCGCATCGAATTTAATGTTGCGAGCGTTGTCGACCACCAAGACGCGCACCGCGCCCTGCAGAGATTCGGTGCCACTGATTAGATCGAGCACATTGCGAACGGTCTTGGTCACGTACTCCTGGCGATTGAATGTCGTTATCGACAGCGAAAGCCGCACCTCGTGCGCAGGCACCTGCGGCGTAAACCAATATCCGCCGTGCACCACCACGTCGCCGGTGGCGACGATGCGCACAAACAATGTGCCGACATCCGAACCGTTCAATTGAGGAGCCGGCAGGGTAACTGGCTCGGTACCCAATTCGCGCGAAACTACGACCTGCTCACTCTTGCCAAGCACCGCGACCATCTCGGCGCGCCCCGTGCCGACAGCATTTACCCGCACACAGAGATCGTTGACGAGTGTGACGCGCCGCCACCTGCCTGCTGCGAAAACGCCAAATGATGTGTCAAAGCTCAGCGTCGCGGGACCGGTCAATGTGACCGAATCTCTGCCGACGACGGCGCTGCCAGTCGTGCGCGCATACAACAGAGGCTCGGGCGTCGTCGGTGTCGGCAGCGTCAAGCGCTGCAGAAGCTGCTCAACCACCGAGCGGATCCGTGAAAAATGGGGGCAACGCGCCAGATTCGCTGAGCAGTTGCAAGGTTCGCTCGGCGGCGGCGAGCGCCTCAAAAATTGTCACATCCATGTCTAGATAACGGTAGGTGCCCAGGCGCCCGAGAAAGGTGACCCCTTGTTCGTGGCGCGCTAGTCGAACGTAGTTGAGCAACTGCTCCTTTTCCTTTACTAATCGAATTGGATAGTAGGGCGTGTCGCTGGGTTCGGCGAGACGACTAAATTCGCGATACGTGACAGTGCGCTCGTGCGTCTCCCACGGCGCGAAGTGCTTGTGTTCTGTGATGCGCGTAAACGGCACGCCTTCGTCGCAGTAATTTACGACGGGGTGCCCCTGAAAATCGCCGTCGCTTACCTGCTGCTCGAAATCTAGGGTGCGGTAGCCGAGGCGACCGTGTTCGTATCCGAAATAGGCGTCTATCGGCCCGGTCCAAAAGACGTGGTCGTACTGGGCGCACCGCGACTTCGTAAACACGGTGCTCAACTTCACGGTGATCTGCGGGTGGTCGAGAATCGCCTCGACTATCGGCGTGTAGCCATTCTCGGGAATGGCCTGATACGGATGATTGAAGTAAGAGTCGTCCTCGGTGAAACGCACGGGCAGGCGCGCCAAAATGCTGGCGGGCAATTCCGTTGGGTCTACCCCCCATTGCTTCTTGGTGTAGCCAGCGAAGAACGCCTCATACAATTCGCGGCCGACGAATTTGAGCGCCTGATCTTCGAAGGTCACTGGCGACGTGATCGACTTGTCGCTCTTCGACTCGATGAATTCTTCGGCCTCCGCGGAATTGAACGAGGTCCCGAAAAATTGATTGATCGTGCGCAGGTTTACAGGCAGCGAATACATTTTCCCGCCAGACAAAGCCTTGACCTTGTGCTTGTACGGCTTCATCACGCCGAACCGATTGATATACGCCCAGACGTGCTCGTGCTGGGTGTGAAAGATGTGCGGTCCGTAGGCGTGCACCATCACGCCGGTCTCGTGGCGTTGCGTATGGCAGTTGCCCGCGACGTGGCTGCGGGTGTCGAAGACGGCGACGGTGTGACCAGCTTCGGCCAGCTGGCGGGCCACCACGGCGCCCGAAAACCCGGCACCAACGATGGCAAACGACCGTGATACCACGGGGTTAATACTACGGGTAGCGAACTAGTGCGACAGCCACGGCGCGCACAGACCGTCCACGTCGCGCACCTCGATGCGGTCGCGATTTGCCCACGTGACCTGATTGTCCGGGTCGGCGCGCAACTTAAATGTGTGAAACGACATCTCCGTGGTATCGATACTTAGGATGCGACCGACGAGAGACTCGCCGATTGCGAGCAACAACTTGATTGTTTCTAGCGCCTGAATCGAGCCGACGATGCCGGGCAACACGCCGAGCACGCCAGCCTCCGCACAACTCGGTGCCAACTCTGCTGGCGGCGGCTGCGGCACCATGTCGCGATAGGTCGGCCCGTTTTTGGGGTCGAACACCGTGACCATCCCCTCGAATCTAAAAATTGAACCGTGCACGACGGGGATGCCCAACTTCACGCTGGCATCGTTCAGCACGTAGCGGCTCGGAAAGTTGTCGGCGCCGTCGACGATCACGTCGTATCCCGAAATGATGTCGAGGATGTTGCTGGCTTCGAGGCGCGTGTCGTAGGTGACGACGTTGACATCTGGATTGAGCATCGTCAGCGTCTTCTTCGCCGAGTCAACCTTGCGATCGCCGATGCGATCGATGTTGTGCAAAATCTGTCGCTGCAGGTTCGATGCATCGACTTCGTCCATATCGACGATGCCGATTGTGCCGACGCCGGCCGCGGCCAGATACAACGCCGCCGCCGATCCCAGGCCGCCCGCGCCCAACAACAGAACCTTGCTGGCCAACAACTTGGCCTGACCGGCGACGCCAACTTCTGGCAATAAAACATGGCGCTGATATCGGTTGCGCTGCTCGGCGGTGAGGTTCGCCGGTGTGCTCCAGGCGCGGCCCTCGTCCTTCCATTTGCCGAAACCGCCTACAACCGAAGAGACGTCGGTGTAACCGAGTTCTTGCAGTGTCTTGGCAGCGAACGCGCTGCGCACTCCACCGGCGCAATAGACCACGAGGGGCGTCGACTTGTCGATCACATTGCTTTCGATCTGCGCCTCGAGGTGACCGCGCGCGATGTGTAACGCGTTGGGCAAAGCCCCCTGCTCGTACTCATCCGGTTCGCGCACATCGAGAACGATCGCGCCCCCCGCTTCGATGCGCGCGGCGGCGGTGGCCGTATCAATTTCAGTAATCTGAAGTTTTGCCTGCGCCAGCAGGTCCCGGAATCCAGCCATGATCCAAGCCTACCGCGATACCCGACTAAATCAGTCAGGTATCGGCCCGGCGCTAGCCGATAAAAAATGCGGCTAGCCGATAAACAATACGGCTAGCCGATAATTCGCGGCAGCAATTCACTCAGGCCACCGACCAAAACGACGTCGCCGTAGCGATCCATCGCCGTCGGTTCGCCGTTAACAATCACAACCTTGGCCCCCGCGGCCTTGGCCCGCGGTACAACATTTGCGGCGGGTTGAACCGTTAACGAAGAGCCCACCGCCAGCAGCACATCGCAGTCTTCGCTCGCCGCCATTGCCCTCTCAACAACTTCGGGAACGAGCGCCTGCCCAAAGCTGATCGTGTCGCTCTTCAAAATTCCGCCACACAATTCGCATTCCGGGTCGCTGTCACCAGCGCGCACGCGCTGCAGCGTCTCTTGCATCCCTCTTCTATCCCCGCACGACCAGCAAATGCTGTACCGCATCGTGCCGTGCATCTCGAGAACACTTTCAGGGCGGTGCCCAACATGCTGGTGTAGTCCATCGATATTCTGCGTGATTACCGCCACGAGAACACCGCGTTGCTCGAGCGCAAGAATTGCTCTATGGCCGTCGTTGGGCGCAGCCGCCCATGCCGGCGACGCCAGCCTGTTACGCCAGGCAATTCGACGAATCTCTGGGTCATTTAGGTAATGGCTCAGGGTCGCGACCTTCTCGGCCTCCGGATTCTTCGTCCAGACGCCGTTAGGTCCGCGAAAATCTGGAATGCCGGAGTCTGTTGATATTCCGGCTCCGCTAAAGACCGTGACACGCTTCGCCGCCCCGACAATCAGGCGCGCCACTTCGATCAATTCGTCAACAGGCGGGTTCCGATCGCTCATAACTGCAAGTTTGGCCCAAATGGTCTGGCGCCGCACACATCGGCGCATGTCAATTGATCAACTATTACTAAGCAGCAAATTGGTGGTCGTGCCGTGGAGCGACCCCGTCGTTGAGGCGGTCGGATACGAAGCCCGCTCTGGTTACGTCGAATTGTTTTGGCTCAACGTTCTCGGCCCATCTGCGACATGGATACTGCGCCGACTGGCGGCCGGCTTCGATGCCTTTCCGGGGGGTTACGAACTCGACATGCCGAGCACGGCGAGCGCGCTCGGCCTTTCGTTCTCAGACAAGCCAAACAGCCCTTTCACGCGCGCGCTGAAACGCTGCGTGTGGTTCGGCATCGCCCAACCCTTGCAAGGCGGCCTCGCGGTTCGTCAAATGCTGCCGCCCGTTTCACATCATCAACTCGCGCGCATGCCGCTCGAACTGGAACAGGCACACGAAGCGTGGATTAACCATGGTGAGGACAAATGTTCGACAGCGCACCAGCAACGCGCGACCGCGCTAGCGCAAGTAATGCTCGGCCAC
>JBKJMC010000134.1:0-4862 GCA_046596615.1 Ilumatobacteraceae bacterium
CGCTGATCAGCGGCAGCCTTTGGGGACGCCTGACTTGGGGCGAGTACTGGGCCTGGGATCCGCGTCTAACAACAACTGCTTTCATGTTCGTCACCTACATCGGCTATCTGGCGGTTCGTAGTCTGGGCGGCTCGCAACAGCAGCGCGCCAAACGATCGGCGGTGCTTGCGGCTCTGGCCGTGCTGGAAATCCCTCTCGTGCATTTCAGCGTTGTGTTGTGGCGGTCGTTGCATCAAAGCGCGAGCGTTCTCAGCCCCGACGGAGATATCAAGATGGACGGAATGATGCTCTTCACCCTGTTTGCCGGCGTGGTTGGGTTCACGCTTACATTTGTTTGGCTTGTGATGCACCGCAGCCGACTGATGTTGATGCGCAGCGTGATCGAAGACAAGGGTCTTGAGGCGGCGATCCGTGAGCGCCAGCGCGAGTCTTCGGGGGCGTCGCAATGAATGACGCGATGTTTATTTTCTTGACTTACGGGCTGACCGTCGGCCTGGTCGTAGCCCTCGTTGTCGTAACCTTGCGCCACGGTCGTGCCCTTGCGCGCCAAGTCGCCGACCAAGACAAGCCGTGGCTCTAGCCCTATGGAATTAGTCCCGTGGAACTAACAATATGGATCTAGCACCGCGCACTTCGCCCGACAACGCTCCGGTCGCCCCGCGACGACGTAAGTCGCGTTTCGCACCGCTGGCGATCATCGCAATTGTGCTTATGGGCGGTTCGGTGATCGTCGCCAAGTTTTTAACTTCGGCCGTCGACTACTACTGCAACGTCGACGAGATCGGTTCGCGCCCCGGTTGCGAGGCGGGTCGCCAGCTGCGCGTGCAGGGGATGGTCGATAAGAACACGCTGGCATCTGCTGCTGGCGCAACGACATTTTCGATGTCGTTTAACAACAAGACAATGCGTGTCGTCTACTCGGGCGACCCTGGCGGAATATTTCAAGAGTGCATTCCCGTTGTCGCCCAAGGTCGCCTCGTTGGCGAGACGTTTGAGGCAACCCGCATCGAGGTCAAACACTCCAACGAGTACGTCGCCGAAAACAAGGTGCGCATCGATCGTGCCGAGGCCGAGACTTGTTCGCCAGCGCAGGGGTAAGCGGCCCGCTCGGTCGAGCACTGTTGCTCGTCGGCATCGTCGGCGCGCTGTTTGGCGCGCTTGCTTCGATCATGAGTGCGCGCACGGGTGATCAAAAAGTTGCGCGGCTGATACCGCGCTTCGCGATGCTCTCGTTTGGGTCGGCACTTGGCGCGTTCGCGACGATGGAGTACGCGATGATCACTCGCGACTTCTCACTCGAGTACGTGCAGAAAGTTGGTTCTACATCCACGCCGCCTCTGTACAACTTCGCCGCGGTCTGGAGCGCCCTCGAGGGTTCGATTCTGTTATGGGTTGTGGTGCTCTCCGGCTACACGCTGGCGATCGTCTTTTGGTTGCGTAAGAGACTTGACGACGCACTCTCGCGCTGGGCGATCGGCGTGATGTTCATTGTCGAGGGTTTCTTCTTCTTGCTCTCGTTTGGTCCTGCCAGCCCTTTCTTGAAGGGCTCGAGCGGAGTTATTGAGGGCACTGGGCCGAACCCGCTACTGCAAAATCACGTTCTCGTTATGTTTCATCCGCCGATGTTGTATCTCGGATATGTGGGAATGACGGTGCCGTTCGCGTTCGCAATTGCCGCGCTGATAACCGGACGTCTCGGCGAGGGATGGCTGCTGGCGACGCGGCGATGGACATTATTTGCGTGGGGATTTTTGACTTTCGGTATCGTGCTCGGAGGGTGGTGGAGTTACGAGGTGCTCGGTTGGAGTGGAGTGTGGGCGTGGGACCCAGTCGAAAACGCCTCATTGCTGCCGTGGATTACGGCGACCGCCTATATCCACTCTGTGCTGGTGCAAGAGCGCCGCGGAATGTTGCGGGTTTGGAACCTGTCGCTGCTGGTCGCGACATTCAGTCTCACGATCTTAGGTACTTTCTTGACTCGATCGGGAGTCCTCAACAGCGTGCACGCCTTTAGCGAGAGCGACATCGGCCCATGGCTGCTCTCGTTCTTCGCGATTATCGTTGTCGTGTCGGTTGGGCTTATCGGTTGGCGCGGAGAATTGCTGCGCTCGCCGGGGAGCATCGACTCGCCGCTCTCTCGCGAAGGCGCCTTCTTGGCGAACAACGTGTTGTTTAGCCTGTTCGCGTTCGTCGTCTTACTCGGTACCGTGTTTCCGCTAATCGTCGAGGCTCTACAGCAACGCAACATTGTCGTTGGAGCTCCGTTCTTCGACAAGATGGCGATGCCTATCGGACTTGCGCTCTTAACGATCATGGCGATCGCCCCGGTATTGCCGTGGCGCAAGGCCTCGGGCGAGTTATTGCGCGAAAGATTGTTTTGGCCGGCGTGGTTCGCGATTGTCGTGCTCGCGGTATGCGTTTTTGTCGGTGCCAGCGGAGTCGCGCCTCTGCTCGCATTTGGCCTCGGCGGGTTTGCCTTCGGTTCTGCGTCGCGGCAAGTTATTTTGGCTACTCGACGGCAGGGTCTGCGCGGTCTCGTCGGTCGGGCCAACGGCGGCATGGTCGTGCACATCGGCGTGATATTCATTGCCGTCAGTCTTTCTGCGTCGAATAGTTATACCCGCAGCCAAGAACTGGCCCTCGAAGTGGGTAAGCCGGCAACTTTTGGCGGCCATTCCTTTGAGTTACTGAGGTTTGCCGAAACCACCGACGCCCGCAGCATAAGCGTGGCAGCAATAATTAGTATCGACGGCGGCCAGGCCTACGCGCCGGCGATTACCAAGTACACGAACTTTGGAATGAATATCGGCACGCCGTCTGTAAAAACCGGCGTGTTCAACGACTTGTATCTCACCCTTGAACCTCCGGTGCTGAAAGATTCGGGCAGGGCCCGCATCAAGGTATTCATTAAGCCCCTCGTCGTGTGGCTGTGGATCGGAGGCGCGTTGATGGGGCTAGGCACGCTATTGGCGGCCTTCCCCGGCCGTCGCCGCAAGCCCACCGAGCCGACGTCGGCACCAATTAGAGAAGTAGCGGGCCGATGAGCGCGCCCTCGAATCAGACGGCGAACCGGTCGATAAATACTTCGCGCGCCGTCGCCGTGGTTGTCGGATTCGTGTTGGCTGGTTTGCTGTGGGTTTTGTTGAGCGCCTCGCCGAACCCCTCCGAAAACGCCGAGTCACCGCTGCTGGGTCATCCCGCGCCGGCTCTAGAAACGACAACGCTCGACGGCGCCAAATTTAATTTGGCGCAGCGCAAGGGGTCGTGGGTTGTGCTTAATTTTTTTAACTCCACATGCGTGCCCTGTCAGATTGAGCACCCGTTGCTCGTCGCGTTTGCCGCCGAACAAAATTACTCGACTGATGCCGTCGAGTTGTATACGGTCGTCAACGATGACAACGACGAATCTGTCGAAGCATATTTTGCGACCAACGGCGGTGACTGGCCGAGGCTGCGCGACGCAAATGGCGCGATCGCAATTTCGTTTGGCGTCGCCAAGGTGCCAGAGACGTGGATTATCGACCCGAACGGTTTCGTACGCCTGCGCATTGCCGGTCAGCTGACCGAAGGCTTGTTGCAAGAACAGTTGTCCGCTCTGAAAGAGATGACAAAGTAATGGGTGCCGGGCGATGAAATCGATAAAGCAACCAGCGGTGTGGGTGGCGATGGCGATACTCGTCGGATTATTGCTCGTCGTTGGGGCAAATAACAACAGCGGCCCTCTCACACAACAAGAGCGCATCGACGAAATCTCGCAGCGCCTGGCATGCCCGACTTGCCAAGGCGAGAGCGTCTACGTTTCTCGGGCACCCGCCGCGGTCTCGTTGCGCGATGAAATTGCTCGCCAGGTCGGCGGCGGCGAGCGCACCGACGACGAGATCGTCGCCTTTGTTGAGTTGCGCTTCGGTGGACAAGTTTTGCTGGTTCCGCGTTCGAGCGGAATCGATGCGTTGGTGTGGGCGCTGCCAGTAACAGCCTTGATCTGCGCACTTGCGGGTTTGGCGCTCGCGTTTCGTCGCTGGAGGGTATCGGGCGATGTCGAGGTCAGCGACAGCGACCGCGAAATTGTTGACGACGCGATGCGCAATGGTTGACAATGGTAGAACTTCTTACGAAGTTGCGTCTACTGGCGAAATTGCGCCTGTTGAGAGCCGGAGTCTCGCCGACGAGAAATTGTTTTTGCTCGACTCATTGCGCGACCTCGACCGCGAACGCGCAGTTGGCGATATTGACGAAATTGATTTTGTAACTCTGCGCGACGGTTACACTGCGCGCGCAGCCGATGTGATCAAGCGGATCGAAGGCTCGGCGCCAAGAAAGCAGGCATCGCCGCCGCGGTCAACGCGCCGAGCGGTAGCGATGGCGCTCGCAGTCTTGCTAGTTTCCGGGGGCGTCGGTTGGCTAATGGCGTCGCAGCTCGGGCAGCGCCTGCCGGGCCAGAGCATTACGGGCGGCATCGCCGATAGCACGGCCAGCCTGTTGTCGCAGGCGCGCGCAATTAATTTTTCGGACCCGACGACTGCCGTCGAACTGTATTCGCAGGTGCTCAAGTTGAACCCTGACAATGTCGAGGCGCTCACTTACCGCGCCTGGCTGGTTGCGCTCGTCGCCGGCGACGCCAGCGACGAGTTAAGAGTGTTGGCGTTCGCGACCGCTACCGACGGTTTGGGCAAGGCGATTGCGATAGATCCAAACTATGCCGACGCGCACTGCTTCTTGGGCATCGTGCGGTTTCGACTGGCCGCCGATGCCAAGGGCGCCAAAGAGCAACTGCAGATTTGCCAGCAAATGAACCCGCCGGCTGTCGTTGAGAGTTTTGTCGATGCGATCGTCGCCGAGGTTGACGCCGCGCTGGCGGGCTG
>JBKJMC010000108.1:0-3179 GCA_046596615.1 Ilumatobacteraceae bacterium
TGTTCTTCGACATCAAGGATGCTACCCGCTCGATGAAATATTCCTCGTAGCCAATGTCGCGGAGAATCCCGCCGATCTTTTCGACGTGAAACGCCTTCAACTTCTCTCGCCAGCGCAGGTAGCCGGAGCGACCAGCGGGATATTCCGACCGCGGGATCGTCCATCGGCCGATATGTTGACCGCGGGCGGCGACACGCAGAGCGTCGGAGGCTTGCGGGTCGAGCTTGAGTACCCACTCGGTCAGGCTCTTGGAATAGATCAACTCTTGCGGATGGGCGATCCCGTCGTCAATCTTTTGACGAGGATCTTGGCTGTTGAAGCGATCGATCTCTTTGAGAGCCCTTTCAAAATTTTCAGTGGACATCGTTCGTGGCCTTCTCAGTTGCACGCTGCAGCGCACGCTGAGCTACTCGGTGGGCGTGCGGGTCTGCAGACTGTCGACGGCATGCACCGGAGCCCTGTCCCCTTTCATCAGGTCGGCGATGGCGCCATACACCATGCGCTGGCTCTCCAGCATGTTCTTGCCGGCGAACGCGGGCGACGTCACCTCGATGTTGAAGTGACCGCCGCCGCCGTTCACTTCGGCTCGTGAATCGGGAATCTGGCGCTCGATGGCCTCGCGAAGCGCATCGACGACGGAACCTTGGAACTCAGTTGGATGGGACGACATGCTGTTCTCCTTCGTAGATCAGTAACGCGGCACCGCGGCGTGGCTAGAGATCGTGCTGAAACCGGGAGTCGACCTGAAGATGCAGCGAAGCTCCACCCGCATCTGCGACAACTGCCGCAAACGCCTTGCTGAACGCTTCGCTCATCGTGATCTTCGGCATGCCGGGCCCTAGACCTGCACGCCGATGAGCTTCTGCAGTTCTCCCGAGGCATTCATTTCGCGGACGATGTCGCAGCCTCCGATGAACTGCCCGTCGACGTAGAGTTGTGGAATCGTCGGCCACTGGGAGAACGCCTTGATTCCATCCCGGATCTCGGGGGAACGAAGCGCATCGACGGTTTCGTAGCTCGGCAGTAGCGAGTCGAGAATATTCACGACCTGGGCCGAGAACCCGCACTGCGGCACGTGGCGAGTTCCCTTCATGAAGAGGACGACTCGGTTTTTGGCCACGAGTTCAGAAATCTGTTTTCGGAGAGGTTCGCTTAGGGACATGGTTGCTCCTTTCGGATTGGTTGGGGTTCTGTTAGAGTTGCCTTGATGATGGTTTTAATACTACTTTTATTTCGGTTTTTGAATTGGAATCGAAAATAAGCATAACCCTTTGTAAATTACGTAGGACATTTCGATCTCAAAGTCTGATCGTCACCGTCGAGAAAATCTTCTGATATCTGTATTTTTGATCTCCCCATACTCCGATAATAGCATTCGGGATTTCTATATCGCTGACGCCGTCACGAACGAGCGATCGCAGGTCGCAGCGACAAGCATTCAGAACGTTCGGATATCCAGGAAATCTCCGTTATATTCGTGACGTTTTCCTGCGTCATCGTACCAACAAAGAAGATTGACATCCTCGTTCTCGTCCTTGGCGAGCTTATGCGATCCGTCACAGAAAGGTTGATTCTTGGACAAGCCGCATTGGCAGAGATATTTTTCTTCGCCGCCAATAACAAGCTTATAAGGTTTACTGTGAGTGCGTTTTACCATACGTGCCATCATGATCTCCTTGGGTTTCTTGGCCATTGTGTTGCTTGCGCTGACATCCTCTGCCATCTGGCCATCTGCCCACCCGGCAGAGCCCAGTCTCAAGTCATTCGTTAAGATTCCGCTCTCAAAGTGGCGTGATGAATACTCACATTCAACTGAAGCACCACAGGTCTCAAGCATCTACCGGCGCATCCGTTCGCACACGCCATGGCTAAATGAGATTGGCGCGTTCCACACGAGACAACTCATTGACCACATAGACGTTATGCACGATGTCGTGGCGGACATAAATTGGTGCGCCAAATTGGGCTAAAGTTCTCTCGACAATTTCGATTGCTCTGTCAACCCCCGCGCAGAAGCCCCGCGGCTGCGCGAGCAGTATTTCTTTGTTCATTTTTTCCTTAGCATCGCAATCATAATCTGCTCATCACTTTTACTTCAAACTTGATGATCGGCAGCGCAAACAGATGCACATATACAGGCCCCGCCAAATTGCGTGTTTCGTATGGCCTTGTGTAATACTGGATCCATTCCGGCGTGGTGCCGAAACGGATTGGACGGCGTGGGCGAGTTCAGGTTCGATGCGCATGAAGTGTCAGCCGCCGATATAAGACATCTCGATTTTCTTCGTCCGCGCCGTCTCTTCCGTGCGAATTTCCGAATACCGGTCTTCACGCTGGTTCCAGATCAAACCTATGGCACCGGCGATTTGCTGGTCGCTCTTGCCCGAACGCATGAGCGTGCGCAAATCATGGCCGGACTGCGCGAACAGGCAGGTGTACAACTTGCCATCGGTCGAGAGTCGGGCGCGCGTGCAGGTGGAACAAAAGGCTTGCGTCACGCTGGAGATGACGCCGATTTCGCCGCTACCATCCGCATAGGCCCAGCGTTGGGCGACTTCACTGGTGTAGTTGGATTCCGCTTCGATGATGGGTATCTCTGCCTTGATCATGCGCACGATCTCGGCCGAGGACACGACATCGTTCATACGCCAGCCGTTGGAGGAGCCCACGTCCATGAATTCGATGAAGCGCACGATGTGGCCGCTACCCTTGAAGTGCCGCGCCATCGCAACGATGTCCTGATCGTTGACACCTTTCTTGACCACCATGTTGATCTTGATGGACGCAAAACCCGCGTCGTGCGCAGCGTCGATGCCATTTAACACATCGGCCACCGGAAAATCCACGTCGTTCATGGCACGGAAGATAGCTTCATCGAGCGAATCGAGCGAGACAGTGACGCGCTGCAGGCCCGCGGCCTTGAGCGCCTGGGCTTTCTTGGACAGCAGCGAGGCGTTGGTGGTGAGGGCCATATCCAATGGTTTGCCGTCATGCGTCTTAAGGGCGGCCAGCATCTCGATGAAAACCTCGAGGTTTTTACGCAACAGGGGTTCGCCGCCGGTGAGGCGTATTTTCTCGACCCCGTGTGCGACGAACAGGCGCGTCATGCGCGTGATTTCCTCGAAGCTCAAAAGTCCTGATTTTGGCAAAAATTGGTAGTCCTTACCGAATACCGACTT
>JBKJMC010000082.1:0-4089 GCA_046596615.1 Ilumatobacteraceae bacterium
TGCTCGGCCTCGTTGCGCACAGCCCGGTTCCGCTCGGCATTCTCGCTCATCTTTCCCCTTTTTAAACTCGAGTTGTTTCACCCCAATTGGTGCAGTCCAATGTTTTGACATACCCTATGACAGAACATATAGTGTGTCAAGTTGACGCCGATCTAGCGGGAGTTTTGTGAACGAGTACGAGAAAGATTTCACTGGGATCATCAACAAGACGTATTCCGACTCGACCCCTTCCTGGCCACAGTTGCCGGACGGGCTGAACGGTCCGAACGTGATCACCATCGTGTTCGACGACATGGGGTTTGCTCACCCGAATTGCTTTGGCAGCGAAATCGATACCCCGAACATTGATCGCCTCGCGGCCGACGGTTTGCGTTTCACGGGATTTCACACCACCGCCTTGTGCTCGCCGTCGCGCGCCTCGCTCCTCACGGGACGCAACCATCACTCCGTCGGGATGCGCGGAGTCTCTAATTGGAACACCGGCTTCCCAAATATGCGTGGCGGCATCACGCCTGCCGCCGCGACGATCGCCGAAGTTTTGCGCACGCACGGCTACGCCACGCTGTGCGCAGGCAAGTGGCACCTCGCCCCAATGGAAGAGTGCTCCGCCGCAGGGCCGCACACCAACTGGCCGCTGCAAAAAGGTTTCGATCGCTTCTACGGTTTTCTCAACGGCGAGACAGATCAGTTCTACCCCGAACTTACGCGCGACAACCAACACATCTTGCCGCCGCGCACGCCAGATGAGGGCTATCACCTCACCGAAGACCTCATCGATCAATCGACGACGTGGATTCGCGATTTGATATCGGTGCGCCCAGACCGCCCGTTCTATTTGTATTTGGCGTTTGGCGCCCAACACGCTCCGCACCACGCCCCAGACGGCTATTTGGCAAAGTGGCGCGGCAAGTTCGACGAAGGTTGGGACGTGCACCGCGACAGGGTTTTTGTGCGGCAGAAAGAGATGGGCATCATCCCGCCCGATACGACCCTCGCGGCGCGCAATCCAGGCGTCAAGCCGTGGGATGAGCTGACCGTCAACGAAAAACTATTTGCGTGTCGGCTCCAAGAGGCGTTTGCCGCGATGCTCAACCACACCGACGACCAGATCGGTCTCCTCATGAAATTTCTCGAGGAGCGCAAAATCGCCGACAACACAATGATCGTTCTGCTTTCGGACAACGGCGCGAGCCGCGAGGGCGGCCCGCAGGGCGTGCTCGACGAGTTCAGTTTCTTCAACGCCCAGTGGGAGAACGTGGATGAGATCGTGGCGACGCGCCTCGACGATATCGGCACCAAAAATGCGCACTCCAATTACCCGTGGGGCTGGTCGCAGGTCGGCAACACGCCGAGCCGTTGGTACAAGTCGCAGACTTACGGCGGCGGCATTCGCGACTCGCTCGTGATCAAGTGGCCAAAGGGCATCGCCGACCCTGGCGCGATTCGCCGACAGTTTTGCCATATTTCCGACATCGCCCCGACTATCTACGAGGCGCTCGGTGTGACGATGCCGAAAGTTGTCAACGGTCACGAGCAGATGCCGATGCACGGCGAGAGTCTGGCCGCGAGTTTCGCTGGCCCAACAGGCAAAGTCGCACGTGGCCCGCAGTATTTCGAGATGATGGGGCATCGCGCGATCTGGTCAGACGGCTGGAAGGCGGTGACTTTCCACGATCAGGGCGTCGCCTACGAAGACGACACCTGGGGCTTGTACAAGATCGAAGAAGACTTTTCGGAAATGCACGATCTCTCGTCGAAAGAGCCAGAGCGCTTAAAACTAATGGTGGCGTTGTGGTGGGAGCAGGCCGAGAAGTACGGTGTACTCCCACTTGACGATCGAGGCATCGAGATCTTCGGCGGCAAGGCTCGCCTGGGCTCGCCGCATTACGGCAACATCTATACCTATTTTCCGCCGATCGCGCACATCCCTGCCGATGCCTGCCCGATGCTTAGTGGCAGGGCTTGGACAATTACCGCCGACGTGACTGTCGGCGAAAATATCCAAGGCGTTATCTACGCGCGTGGCGGTCACAACATTGGGCACAGCATGTTCATCAAGGACTCGGTGTTGCACTTCTATTACAACGCGCTCGGTAAACATCAGCGCGCCAGCGCACCCGTTGCGCTTGAGCCTGGCGATCACCAGCTTGGGGCGCGCTTCGACCGCGAGGGCAATTCCGGAACTGTGACGCTCGTGGTTGACGGCGTCGAAGTCGGTAGCGCGCACATCCCGAGGATCATGCGCATGCTCGGGTCGATGGGCATGGACTTGGGGAGCGACAGGTTGTCGCCAGTCGCTCCCGACTACATCGCACCGTTCCCATTCACGGGAGCGCTTAATAGGGTCGTCTTTGAGTTGCGCAGCAAACCAACAAAGACAGACGAAGAGTTGCAGATGCGCGCCGAAGCCGCGAAAGAATAGTAATAGGTTCTCGTTGATATCTTCGGCAGGTCTTCGCCCACCGAGTGTCAAGCGAGGTTGGTGGTGATCACAGCGCGTGACTCGAGGGTGCGGTGCACCGGACACTTGTCAGCAATTGCCAGAAGCGCCAGTTGCTGGTCCTCTGTAAGAATGCCTTCAAGGTGAATCGTGCGCTGGAAGTTGTCGATCTGCTTCCCGGTTCCCTCGATGCAGGCTTCGCAATCGTCCGAATGTTTCTTCGAATGTGTGACTTCAACCGTCACGCGGTCGAGCGGGAATTTCTTGCGATCGGCATACATCCGCAAGGTCATCGATGAACACGCACCAAGTGCCGCGCCGAGAAGATCATACGGTGACGGGCCGGCATCGTACCCACCAGCCGACACCGGCTCGTCGGCGAGAAAGTGATGTCCTCCGGTAACGACATGGTTAAGGAACATGCCCTGTCCCGTTTCGGCGACAACCACCTGGGCCGTTGGTAGTGGGGCTGGCGCTTCGGGATTTTCGTTGACAAGGTAGCGACCAGCCCATGTGGCGATCATTCGCGCGGCAAACACTGCGTCTTGGCGGCGAGCGAGTAGGTGGTCGGCGCCATCAAGCGACACGAAGCTCTTCGGGTGGCGGGCTGCCGTGTAGAGGCGAGAGGCATGTTCGATGCCAACCGTATTGTCGATAGGAGAATGTAACACCAGCAGCGCCGAGTCAATTTCAGCGATACGTGCCTCAACAGAATGCAACTCTAAGTCGTCTATGAGTGAACGACGAACGCTAAATCTACGGCCTTCGATCTCAACTGTTGCCGAGCCGTGCGCCGCTATTTCTGGTAGATGCTCGCCGATCAACTCGATAACGTGCTTAACGTCTGCGGGCGCACCGATCGTCACAACCGCACGAACTTCGGGGATGTCGCGCGCGACGGCGACGACAGCTGCTCCACCGAGGCTGTGGCCAACAAGAAGTTGAGGTGCCCGATGAGTCTGGCGAAGCCAATCTGCGGCAAGGCGAAGATCTTCGAGATTCGAGGAGAAATTAGTATTTGCGAAGTCGCCTTCACTAGATCCGAGACCAGTGAAGTCAAAGCGCAGTACCCCTATTCCGTGAGCATTCAATTCAGCGGAAAGTCTCCCCGCCGTAAAACCATCTTTGGAACACGTAAAGCAGTGGGCAAACAGTGCAAATGCCAGCGGTGGTCCGGCGGGAAGATCGAGTCGTCCGGCCAATGTTGCTCCCTGACTGCCCGGGAAACTGACACGCTGCGAGGGTGACGTCATAGATTTGGCTCCATTTCTTGAACGTGCATTGAAGATATACCCAACTTCGGTCTGCGCTGAATTCATGCCAAGTGAATGGCCAATGGTTTTTCGAAATTCAGCGGCTAATGGCTAATTTCACATCAATTGCTAGTTAGCACAACTTGCGAATTAGACTTCCAACCTCTAGTGTCTCAGACATGCGATCACCAACAGAACTTGCCTCGGCAATTCGAGCACAGGGACGCAAACTCACCCCGCAGCGACAGTTGCTGATTCAACTGATGCACGATAACGACACGCATCCAACGGCCGAGGCGTTGTACACCCTGGCCAGATCGAACATGCCGGGTATCTCTCTGCGTACCGTCTATCAAACCTTGAATGAGCTTGCCGAAATGGGAGAGTTGCAACTCG
>JBKJMC010000011.1:0-3539 GCA_046596615.1 Ilumatobacteraceae bacterium
CTGCGCGGCTGTCGCCACCGCCAGTTGCATCGCCTGCGCAGTCGGCCAAACCCGTGGGTCGGTGCGGTCATCACGAATCGCAACGGCGTCGTCTCAACAGGCGCAACCGCTCAATTCGGCGGCGCGCACGCAGAAGTCGTGGCGCTGCAAGCGGCCGGCGAAGAATCGCGCGGTGCGACTTTATACACGACCCTTGAGCCGTGCAGCCATACTGGCCGCACCGGTCCGTGCACCGAGGCAATAATCAGTGCTGGCATTGCACGCGTGGTCGTTGGTGTTGATGACCCAGACGAGAAAGTTTCGGGCAGCGGAATTGCTGCGCTTCGCGCCGCAGGAATCTCGGTTGACGTCGGAGTTTGCAGTGCCGAAGTGGCCCAACAGCTGGCGCCTTACCTACATCACCGCCGCACCAAGCGACCGTTCGTGATCTTGAAGATGGCCTGTTCGATCGACGGCCGCACGGCAGCGCCAGACGGCACGAGCCAGTGGATAACTGGCCAAGACGCGCGCCGGCGGGTGCACGAACTGCGCGCCGAAAGCGACGCGATTTTGGTCGGCGCCGGCACGGTGCGCCTAGACGATCCTTACCTGACTGTGCGCGGTGTCGAGGGTGTTTCGCCGCGGCGGGTCGTGCTGGGCAAGATCAATTCGGGAGCACACGTGCATCCGTGCCTTGAATGGAACGGCGGGATTGCGGAACTCTTAGACAAACTTGGCGCGGATGGCGTCTTACAGCTTCTGGTCGAGGGTGGGCCGAAGGTGGCGGCATCGTTTCACGAACTTGGGCTTGTCGATCGCTACATCATGCACATTGCCCCGGCGATCGCGGGAGGCAATGCTGCCCGCGCCGTAATCGACGGGTCTGCGGCGTCAACCATGGCAGCCATCTGGCGCGGCCGCTTCGTCGGCGTCAGCAACCTTGGCGACGACATCGAATTAATAGTTGAACCAAATATTCAAAATTCAGGCAAAGGAGATGGTCGGGTATGAGCGCAACAAATAAAACATTAGAGATGGCACCGATTAAAGATGTGATTGCGGCGATCGGGCGTGGCGAGATGGTGGTAATGGTCGACGATGAAGATCGCGAGAACGAGGGCGACCTAATAATGGCGGCGCAATTCGCGACTCCGGAGAAGATCGCGTTTATTATCCGCCACACTTCAGGCGTGATCGTGGCCCCACTAACCCCGGAGCGCTGCGACGAGTTGCGACTGCCGCTGATGGTGGATAACAACACCGAGAGCCAACGCACGGCGTTCACTATTTCGGTCGACCTGATGGAGGGCACGACGACTGGCATCTCGGCCGCCGACCGGGCCGCCACTCTGCGCTCGCTCGCAGACCCTGCAGTGGCCCACAGCGCATTTGCCCGACCGGGCCACATCTTCCCGTTACGAGCCCGAGAAGGTGGCGTGCTCAAGCGCGCCGGTCACACCGAAGCGTCCGTTGATTTGGCCCGCCTCGCTGGTTGCCACCCCGCCGGAATCATCTGCGAAATTCAAAACGACGATGGCTCGATGGCTCGATTGCCAGACCTGAATAGATTCTGTGAGCAGCACGGACTGTTGCTCTCGTCGATTGCAGACCTGATTACCTATCGTCGCCACAACGAGAGGCTCGTCGAGCGCATGGGTGCGGCGAACGTGCCAACCGCATGGGGAACTTTCAATTGCATCGCATACCGCAGCACCATCGACGGGATCGAACACTTGGCTTTCGTCAAGGGCGATCTCAGTGACGGCGCGCCAGTGCTGACCCGCGTGCACAGTGAATGTCTCACCGGCGATGTGTTCGGAAGCAGGCGTTGTGATTGCGGGCCTCAACTTGCGGCAGCGATGCAGCGCATCGCCGAAGAGGGGCGCGGAGTCGTCGTGTACCTGCGGGGGCACGAGGGTCGCGGCATCGGAATCGGCCACAAAATTCGCGCCTATTCGCTGCAGGATGAAGGATTCGACACCGTCGACGCCAATACCGAACTTGGCCTGCCAGTTGATAGCCGAGAGTATGGTATCGGCGCACAGATATTGGCGGATCTGGGCGCGCACGAATTGCGTTTGATCACCAACAACCCAGCCAAGTACGGGGGCATCGCGGGCTACGGATTAAAGATTGTCGAGCGTGTCGCCATCGCGACAGAATCAACACCCGAGAACGAGGCCTACCTGCGCACCAAGCGAGACCGACTCGGCCACGTTTTTGACGGCTCAGATATCAGCAAATCAGGAGGAAAGTTATGACGATTTTCGAAGGCCAACACAAGGGCATGGAGATGCGGATTGGCATCGTATGTTCGCGATTCAATGAGTTCATCGTTGCCGCTCTGTTAGACGGCGCCAAGCGCGGCCTGAGCGCGTGCGGTGTTAGTGACACCGATGTTGATATCGCTTGGGTGCCTGGCGCATTCGAAATACCTATTGCCGCCAAGGCGATGGCGACGAGCGGCAACTATGACGCCCTGGTTGCGCTCGGCGCAGTAATCCGTGGTGACACCGCCCACTTCGAATATGTCGCTGGCCCATGCGCGGAGAGCATTGCCGCCATCCAAGTCGAAACGGGAATGCCGATTGGATTCGCGGTATTGACGACGGAAAACGTGCAACAGGCCGTCGATCGTTCGGGACCTGGAGCGGGCAACAAGGGAGAGGAAGCCGCGATTGGCGCTATCGAGATGGCCAATGTGCTCAGGCAGATTCGCAGCCGCAAGTAGCACCGCCATTCACACATCGCGTTAACAGCGCCGAAGGCGTTACTTAACGAAGGCGGCATTCATGGGCTTGGGCCTAAGCATGCTCGTCGCGGCTACGAGCGTTCTTGCCGCCAACTCTGCCCCGCCTGACCCCGCGTCAAATACTTATGCCGACGAGACAGAAATCATCACCCACCTGATGTTCGACCTCGACCTTAAAACCTTCACTCGTCAATACCCATCTCTTAGGCGATTGAACATAGCGTTGGATTGGACGACCGATGGTTGCTCGGCCCCATTGCTGGGCGACTCTGGTAGATCATTCGACTTTCGCTGGCCGTGCCTGCGTCATGACTTCGGCTACCGCAATTTTAAGAGTCACGGCCTGTTCAATAGCGACACGAGACAGCGACTTGACGACCAGTTTCGGCGCGACCTCGACGAGTCATGTCGACCAAGAATGCGTACCTTCAAGGTTCGTTGCGTGGCCTGGGCAGAGATCTTTTACACCGCGGTCCGGGCAGCGGGCGGTTCGTAAATCTAAGCGATGCCTAGCGCGCGACCGCAACCGATAACAATTGGTGGAGCATATGGCCCGTAGCGCCCCACACGGTTTCATCGTCGAGATAGAAGAAGTGGAGCCGATACTCGTCGTCGGGAGTACCCCAAAACTCTTCCGAGTAGGTGTCGTGCCTAACCAAATCGATTAATGGCACACTGAAGACACGATCGACCTCGCTATTTTGCGCAGCGATAGAAGGCGGCGACTTGAGTGTGGCGACGATGGGGATGATGTAGCTGTCGCTGACATACGTTGAGAACGCGCCCAATTGCCCGATCACTTCGACAT
>JBKJMC010000171.1:0-5145 GCA_046596615.1 Ilumatobacteraceae bacterium
GGCGTCACGTGCTCCCCAATATCGGTCCCCTGTTGATTGTTCTTGGCTCCGTGATGTTTGCTGCCGCAATATTAATTGAAGCAGCCCTCGCATACTTAACTGTTGGAGTTCAACCACTCACATCTTCATGGGGACGGTTCCTTAATGAGACCCAGTCCCTGCTTGAAGCGGCTCCATACTTAATGTTCTTCCCCGGAGTCGCGATCGTGCTCACCGCGCTCGGCTTCAACCTTCTCGGAGATGGCCTACGCACGGTCCTTGACCCACAGCAATCTCGCAGCGGGGTGAGTTGATGCTTCAAATTCGTAACCTGTGCGTCACCATCGACGGACACGAGATCATCAACATTGATCAACTCGATTTAGAGCCTGGCGATCGACTCGGGCTCGTCGGCGAATCCGGTTCGGGCAAGACAATGACCGCCAAGGCCATTGCTGGCCTACTACCCAACGAAGCGAAAGTCTCAGGTTCGGTGACGTTTGACGGCCGAGATCTTCTTACCCTAAGTGACCGCGAACTTGCCAAAGTACGAGGTAAGCGAATCGGTTTTGTTTTCCAGGACCCTTCACGGTCACTTAATCCAATGATGCGAATCGGCAAGCAGGTGTCAGAATCAATCCGAATTCATACCAAGTTAAAGGGAGATGCGGTGACCGCAAAGGTCATAGATCTTCTGCGACAAGTGCAACTTCCAAATCCCGAATCGCTTATCCGTCGATATCCACACCAACTCTCAGGCGGGCAGCAACAACGCGTCATGATTGCGGCCGCTATCGCAGCCGATCCCGAGTTACTAATTGCCGACGAGCCCACCACTGCCCTTGACGTCACCGTCCAAGAAGAGATCCTTCGACTGCTTATCTCGCTAAGTGAACAGAGAAAGATGGGACTGCTATTCGTGAGCCACGACCTTGGCGTGATCCGATTTGTCTGCAACCAAGTTGCCGTGATCTACGGCGGTAACATCGTCGAGTCTGGTCGAATGGAAGAGATTATTGATCGGCCATTGCATCGGTACACTGCCGCTCTCCTGGCCGCAAATCCCGGCATGCCAAAGGACAACAACTTTTCTACGTTCATCGGCAAGCGCCTTCAGACAATTTCTGGATCAGTTCCCGCAGTTGGGAAGTTCCCAAGCGGCTGTCGGTTCAGAAATCGTTGCCAACACGCAACTGAATCCTGTTCAATGACTCCGCCGGTTGCGACGTCTGGGGCCGACCACCGATACCTCTGTTGGAATCCCAGTGGGGATGGCGCAAGATGACATCACTTGTCGAAGTCCAAAATATGTTCTTCCACTATCCACGGGCACGAATTTCATCTGGTGGTTCTGGATGGACTTTGCAAGACATCTCGTTGACAATAGATTTGCAATCGACGGTTGGAATTGTCGGCGAGTCGGGCTCAGGTAAGTCAACACTGGTCCGCGTGATGTGTGGTCTCCTTCGACATCAACAAGGCGTCGTGAAATTCAACGGCAAAGAAATCTCCGAATTCCAAGGGGACGGTGCAAACGATTTGCGCCGGCAAAACCAAATCGTGTTCCAGAATCCGCGCCGATCGCTTGATCCACGCATGACCATTCGCCGTTCCTTGAGCGAACCAATTCGAGCCCTAGAAGATCGCATACCAGACGATGATGAGCTCGTCGCGTCCATTGAACGGGTAGGACTCGGTCGTGAAGTACTGAACCGATTTCCTCACCAGCTGTCCGGGGGGCAGTTGCAACGTATCGGAATCGCGCGCTCGCTCTCAGTGAATCCGACGATTCTCTATGCAGACGAACCAGTGAGTGCCCTGGATGTCTCGATACAGGCACAGGTTCTGAATTTGCTCATGGACCTACGGGAGAAACTTGGTCTGACCTTGGTCATGGTGTCCCATGATCTGGGTGTCGTCAGCAGAATGTGCGAAGAAATCATCGTTATGCGTGATGGCCAAGTGGTTGAATCCGGCCGCACGGAAGCGGTCTTATCCAACCCAACCTCTGATTACACCGCGGCGTTACTCAAGGCGGCTCGCGCAGCTAGTCTCGAACGTGCAGCAGGAGGTTGATATTGAGTACCACTCTTAGCCCCGATCACCGTCAACACTTTGATCGCGAAGGTTACGTGGTCATTCGCAATGCGTTTGATCCTGAACGATGGCTGGCGCCCCTATTGCGCGAATACGAGGAGGTGCTGGATCGATTGGCCCAGAAGCTCTTTGCCGAAAAGCGAATCTCAAGCCTCTACAAAGACCTTCCGTTTGGTGAACGGATGGTCGAATTGTGCGCTGAGTCCAACGAGATCCACAATCAGTACTTTGATTTCTCCCTACCCCAATCCAACATCCGACACGAGACACCGATGTGGCATGGCCCTGCGGTATTCAATATGCTGCGTTGCCCAGAGTTGCTTGACCTAGTTGAAGGTTTTATCGGTCCGGAGATTTATTCCAACCCCGTTCAGCATGTACGAATCAAGGTCCCCGAGACGCGCGAGCCCCGCGATCCCATCACGGGGGCTTTGAAAATGGGCGCCACTAACTGGCATCAGGACAACGGCGTCGTGCTTCCGGAAGCCGACGATTCGAATATCCTTACGGTGTGGTTTCCGCTGCGATATGCGGGAGTCGAACACGGATGCCTGCAGGTGGTCCCTGGGTCCCACCTTCGCGGGTTGCTCGAACACTGCTGGGCAGGTCCTGGCGGTCTACACGTTCCCGAGCGCGTCTCTTCTCGAAACGGCGCGGTAGCGCTTCCGATGAACCCAGGTGATGTGCTCTTTATCCACAAGCTCACCCTGCACAACTCCTTATCCAATATCAGCGGTGAGCCTCGGATTAGCTTCGACTTAAGGTACAACCCCATCGGCCAGCCAACTGGTCGTAGTGCATTTCCAGGGTTCGTCGCCAGAAGCCAACAAGACCCAGAGACCGAACTGCGCGACCCAAACGAGTGGTCGCAGTTGTGGATTGAGGCTCGACGAAGTCTTGCCCATTCGAATTATGAAAAACCTTTTAACCGCTGGAATTTAGATGCACAAGCATGCGCCTAGACGTTCTGACCGGTCCCCTGTAAATAAGTCCGTTGCGAGTGTGGGTTGAATGAGCCGACGCGGTTCGAGAAGAGAGAGAAATGAAAGTCACGGAGATAGAAACGATTCGCTTAGGAGAATACCCAGCAATTTTATTTCTTCAAGTGCACACGGATGAAGGCATTATTGGTTTAGGTGAAAACTACGTTGGCGTGCAAACGGTCGAAACCTTCATTCATGAAACAGTGGCGCCACGGCTTTTAGGGAAAGATCCGCTTGCCATAAACAACCTGTTTGAATCACTTCATCAAGACTTCATCGGTTTCTCAGGATCATCAGTCGCTGTGAGGGCGGCTTCCTCCGTCGACATCGCGCTCTGGGACATTCTGGGTCAAGTAACAAAGCAGCCGATCTATCAACTTTTAGGCGGCAAGGTCCGTGAATCCATACGCGCATATAACACCTGTGCCGGCCCAGGTTACGCGAGGGGCAACTCCGGCATCGGCCGCGACCGCGCAACGCAGATTGGCGGAAAGATCGGGGACACTTACGAAGATTTGGTGGGGTTTCTCAAGCACCCGGAAGATTTAATTGCAAGCCTCAAAGATATGGGTTTCACCGCGGCGAAGATATGGCCCTTCGATGAGGCATCGCTCCGTTCGGGCGGACATAGCATTCAAGGCGATGATTTGAAAGAAGCGATTGACTTATTTGCTCGCGCCCGCGCGGAAGCAGGAGATTCATTCGACATCATGCTCGAAATGCATTCACTCTGGTCTGCGCCTGCTGCAACTGTGATCGCCCATGCAGTGGAAGAATACAAACCATTTTGGTTCGAAGATCCCATCAAACATGAGAGTACCGAGGCTCTTAAACGTTTGAAAGCATCAATAAATCTACCTATAACTATCGGCGAGAATAATGGCACTCGTTGGGATCACTGGCGATTGATCTCATCAGGAGTAGTTGATCATTTGATGGTTGATCCGGGATGGGTAGGCGGAATTACTGAATCGAAAAATGTTATTTCCCTTGCTTCTACCTACGGAATACCAGTAACCCCACATGATTGCACAGGTCCTGTTGTGCTCACCGTCGGTACGCACCTAGGTATGGCATACCCGAATATCGAATTGCAGGAAATTGTTCGCGCGTATTACTTCGGGTGGTATCAGGAAATGGTGACAGAACTTCCACTTCTCAAGAATGAACGACTCTCCGCCCCGTATAAACCTGGGTTAGGAATTAGCCTCCGACCGGAAATTCCAAAGCGGAATGATGCAATCGTCCGCCGGAGTAGGTTTGGTGACTAATTTCGGATCAATATATAAAGACTTGAGCGATCTAACCATTAAGCATATTTGATAATTCCGCGGATGTTCTCTCCGTCGCGCATCGCTCGATAGCCCTCGTTGATTTCTTCAAGAGCATACTCGCGGGTGACAAGACCATCGAGGTCGAGTTGGCCCTCACGATAGAGACCAATCAACTTTGGAATGTCGGTACGCGGATTACCGGAGCCAAACGTCGAACCGACGAGTTGCTTTTCCATCAGAGTTAGATCAAGCAGGCTGATCGATGCGCTGAGCTCTAATGCGGGGTGAATGTTCGTAATGACGACCCGTCCGCGCTTGGCCGCAAGCGCCAACGCTTCATGAATTACCGCTCCGCTGCCGACACCCATTGTCATGATCACCTTGTTGGCCATGGTGCCAGCTGTCAAACTCTGCAGCTGCGGAAGCGCCTCGGTCATTGAATTGGCTGTGTGGGTTGCACCAAACTCCAATGCCTTCTCGCGCTTAAACTCGATCGGGTCGATCGCGAGAATCTTCGTAGCGCCAGCTAGGCGAGCGCCCTGAATCGCGTTGGCGCCTACTCCACCAACGCCGACCACGACAACCGTGTCGCCGGGACGAACCTCGGCCGCGTAGACGCTGCTGCCCCAACCAGTGACAACGCCGCAGCCGAGCAAGCAAGCGCGGTCGAGCGGTACGTCCTTATCGATCTTGACGCAACTGGCTTCATTAACGACAGTGTGTTCGGCGAAAGTGCCGAGCAATGTCAACGTGCCTAGGTCGCGACCTCTGGCATGGTGGCGCGATGTTTGGTCTGATATTTGCATTCCCGC
>JBKJMC010000256.1:0-9036 GCA_046596615.1 Ilumatobacteraceae bacterium
AATTGTGGCTACGACTGCGCCTGCCGCGGCCGATCCTGCGGCCAGCACGAACCGTCGCCTGTCCCAACTTCGCGGAGTTCGCGACGATCTAGGCACGTTCCTAGCCGGGTCAGCACCGCTAATCTGGCCGATCAAATTCCAGATCAATGCGGCGCCGACCGCTGCCCCGACAAGTGCTGGCAGCGCAGACTTTGCGTCTTGGCCCGGTCGCCCAATTGCTACGAACGCTCCGAACAAGCCAAACAGGCCGATTGCGACTGGTCCGACATTGGGCCATCGCCGGGCAAGCCAACCCGTGACGAGCGCGAGCACCGAAATCGTTGCCACCATACCAATTCGCAGGGCGAGCTTGTCATTTGTGCCGAACCAGTCAATGGCACGAATCTTCAGCCACTTTGGCGTGCGATCGATGAATTCACTGCCGACCGCGTTGAGCGGCGAGTCGACGTCGATAAGCGCCGCCACCAGTATTCCTACACAAACGGCAACGACAGCGGCAAGCAGGCCGCAAAACGGCCCAAGCCATTGAGGAGCCTGGTCTGGCTGTGACCGCGGCGCGCCGGGATCGACTTCAGGCGGCGAGAATTTAGCGGTCACGATTTTCGCTTCGGATAATGTCGTGGTCGGCGGCGACAAGGAATGGGCGATTGCTGTCGTTCACTTGGCTTGATCAATTTCACTAGGTGTCTTGTATCGTAACGGCAGTTTTACTTTGAACACGGTGCCTCCGCCGACTTTGGAATCGAATGTGATGGTGCCGAGGTGTTCTTGGACAATTGACTTGACGAGTGAAAGCCCGATGCCGTACCCGGGGATTGCTGCTTGCTTCGCAGTTGATGCTCGAAAGAACCGATTGAACACATTGGGGAACTCTTCCGGGGGAATCCCGATACCGGTGTCGGCTACCGTCACTTCGACAAAATCTACCTCGGTACCGGCACGACGCGCAACGACGGTTACCGTTCCCCCACGAGGGGTGAACTTAATTGCATTGGAAATTAAATTGACAAACACCTGCTCCAACTGGCTGCCGTCACCGTCGATGACAAGGTCACCCTCCGCAGAATCCAACTGCAGCGTCATCGTCACGGCGCGAGCCGTGGCGCTTGGATGAAGCGAATTGACGCCATCGACTAACAAGCGCCCGACATCGACAGACACAACAGCCAATGGCATTTGTTCAAAGTCTCTCTTCAAAATTTGCATCATATTATCCATCAAAACCTGGAGTCGTTGCGCGTTGCGTTGCACCGCAGTCAGCGACGACGCCAACGCGGGATCCGCATCGGCGTTAACACCTTCAATGGCGACTTCTAAATAGCCGACAATCGAAGTCAACGGACTGCGCAGTTCGTGATTCAAATTCGCGATAAAATCATTCTTAACCTTGTCAAGTTCACTCAGGCGACTAACCTCGCCATCATTCTCGGCAATCTGCATCGACTGGTTGAACATCCACGCATGAGTCAAAATTTGGGCCGATGCGATCGTGATTTTCTGGACAAACTCAACTTCCGCCTTTGACCAAACCCGAATGTCATCTACCATGCCAATCCACACGTATCCCAGCCCATAACTCGTCTCGCCAACCGGCGCCAATACCCAACTTCGAGCAATCTCCTTAGCTATCGCCACGATTTCTGGGTACGGGCCACGCGAAACGTCGACAAGATGCGAATCAGACACCGCGATGGCATGTGAACCCTCGTCCAGGCGTTTGGTGAAATCAGCAAGACTCGATTGGTACTTCGCAATCCGCGAAAAGTCGATTTGGGTGCTAGCCGACTGACTCCACTGCCTCCACAATTCATTTGTCTTAAATTTGCCGAACGAGTAGAAAATTACGAAGTCAGCCCTGAGAGTCCTGCCCAATCCCTCCACCAGTAAGTCGGAGACCTCGTCGGGGACGACCGTGCTCTTCATCTGCGTCGAAATTGAATCAACACCCGTATCGATCCACTCGCGATTCATGCGATCTAGACGGTCATTCTCGATTCGCTGTTGAAGTTCACCGTCAACGCGTTGCAAGGTATTATTTAATTCGTCAAGAATTTGGCGCTCAGCAACCATTCGGATGCGAATCTTGCGAAAATCGTAAACCCGCGAGATAACCAGGAGTCCGGTGACGACGAATATGACGCTGAGCACCAATAGGACATTGGTGTCGCGGTTCTCTTGGCGGGAAATCCCGTCCTCAAAAAGAGCTATAAGTGGCTTTGCGTCCGCGTCGGAACTAAGTGCCGCCATTTCGTGAGCATGCATGACAAAGGAATTCAGTGCACTTTCACTCCTCGATCGAATACCGGACCGGTCGTCAGTCGGGAGTAATCCCATTGGGGCTGCTCGCATAAAGACGTCCAAGGCGCCGAGGGTCTCAAGGTAATCGGGTTTAACCCGCTCGGAAGTAGATACGCCGGAATTATCCTTTGCGGCCAATCTCTCCGCCAGTTCCGACCTTCGAATCCGCAAGGTTTGTACCGTCGAGATTCCACTCAGCCATCGCTCGAAGGAAGCAGCGAATTGGAGCGACTCCTGCTCGGCAAGAATGAGGTTGTTCGTAGTACTCACACCGTCGGAGAGCCTGTTCAGGCTCCCAACCGTTTCACTATGAAAGTTAAACAACATGATCGGCAGGGCGACTACCAGGATTGCGAGTAGACCGGCTCCAAACTTCTGGCTTCGCCGTAATGCGAAGTCTTGGTGGCCTTCGGCAGGCAACATTAAATTCCTGAAATTACGCCTTTTGCCTGGGCGACAAGGTCCCTTAGATTGAAAGGCTTGACGATGTAGTCGACTATTCCCATGGCAAATCCAATGCTGATATCTTTTTCCTTGCGCTCGGCCGTCATCAGGATCACCGGAATATCAGCGATCGCGGGTTCCGACCTCATCTGGCTGAGCACCTCCATTCCGGTCATCGAGGGCATGATGATGTCGAGAATCACCAAATCGGGACGGACGCTTCGAATCATCTCCAGTGCCTGCAATCCGTCCATAACTGTGAACACTTCAAAGTCCGACTGGCGAAGTCTAAGGTCGAGCAATTCGCAGAGGTCAAAATCATCGTCGGCGACGATAATCTTTGGCTTTGGCATCATGTTTGAGTTGACTCCTGTGAGTGTGGATTGTTAATGACATTGTTGACGCGTTGCACAAGGTCTTGTGGGCTGAAGGGTTTGGTGATGTAGTCGGCGATATCGAGGCCTTCAAGGCTCTCAGTACCTGCTTCGGCGCGACCGCTACTCCTGGCCGAGATCATCATGATCCCAATAGCCGATGTTGCGGGGTTTTCACGGATACGGCGGGCAACTTCGACACCCGACATTTTCGGCATCATGATGTCGAGTAGCGCAACTGCCGGTAGATGTTCAATTATAAGTTCGAGGGCGGTTTCGCCGTTATCGGTAATATATACGTCGAATCCGTGCCGGGTAAGTTGCATTTTGATCAGCTCGCGGATGTCGCGGTCGTCATCAGCTACAACGAGGATCGGGCGTTTGCTGTCGTTCATATTGTTTGATCCACTCGTTTCGTTGGATTGTATCGTAATGGCAGTTTTACCGTAAACACGGTGCCCTTCCCAACGATGGAATCGAACGTGATAGTTCCGTGGTGTTCGCGAACAATTGACTGCACAAGTGAGAGCCCGATGCCGTAACCGGGAATTGCTGCTTGAGTCGCCGTCGATGCTCGAAAGAACCGCTTGAACACATTGGGGAACTCTTCGGCGGGAATCCCGATACCAGTGTCGGCTACCTGAACTTCGACATATTCACCCTCCGCGTGGGCACGACTCGCAACCACGGTTACAGTTCCCCCACGCGGGGTGAATTTAATGGCGTTAGATATCAAATTGACGAACACCTGATCTAACTGGCTGCTATCGCCTTCAATTATCAGTTCACTGGCCGGAGAGTCAAGCCGCAGCGTCATATTTACCGCGCGAGTCGTAGCACTTGGATGAAGCGAGTTGACGCCATCATCCAACAAGCGCCCGACATCCACCATTGCAACAGCCAACGGCAGATGTTCAAAGTCCCTCTTCGAGATCTGAATCATGTTCTCCATTAAAACCTGGAGTCGCAGGGCATTTCGCTGCACGACAGCCAGCGACGACGCCAGTGCGGGATCGGTATCGGCGTCAACACCTTCGAGGGCGACTTCCAAATAGCCGACAATCGATGTAAGCGGACTTCGTAATTCGTGATTCATGTTTGCGATAAAATCATTCTTGACCCGATCGAGCTCAACCAGACGACCAACCTCGGCGTCATTCTCAACTAACTGAATCGACTGCTTAAACAACAGCGCCTGAGTACACGCCCCGCCTGCGGCGACGGAAACCTTCTTGACTAGTTCGATTTCTGCATCCGACCACACACGGGCAGACTCCACCATCGCCACCAACACGAAACCCGTCGCGCGCGTGCCCTCTCCGAATGGAACAACCACCCAACTACGCGCCCACTGCCGCGTTATTTCAACGATTTCAGGAATTCGATCGGGCGTAATCTCAATGTGATTCGAGTCGTCTACAACGGTGACACGCTCATCGCTCCACAACCGATTGATGTAGGTGAACAATCGCGATTCATATTCCGGAATAAATGATTCATCAATTAACGACTCCGAGCGCTTGTTCCACTGCTTCGAGTACGCCGGCCACGACAACGTGGCGAAAGAGTAGCTAATCACGGAATCGGCTCGAAGTACGCGACCCAACCCCTCGACCGTTAATTCGGTAATTGCATCGGATGTCATCGATGCCCTAAACAACGCCAAAATTGATTCGACCCCCGTGTCAACCCACTCACGGTCGATGCGATCGACTCGTTCCTTTTCGATTCGCAATTGAAGCTCGCTGTCAACTTGCTGCAATGTAACTTTTAACTTGTCGAGACTTTGGCGCTCACCAACCAATCGGACACGAATCTTTTTGTATTCGCGATTTCTCGAGAAAAAGATGTAAAGGGCACAGAGGCACATCAGCGCGAGCAAAATTAAGACCGTTTGGTATTGATTAATGCGATTGGTGTTGTCTTCGCGCATAAGTTGGCGCGTTCGTTCGTCGCTTGCGCCGGCAACTAGCGCGACCAGTTGGCGAGACTCAAAGATGAAACTCTGCAACGCGTCGGCGCTACTCGCTCGAATAGCGCTCTGGTCCTCTGGAGTGAGCAGCCCGGGCGGGCTTGCTTGCACAAAGTCGTCCAAGGCGCCGAGCGCCTGTAAATACTCAGGTCGAACTCGCTCGCGGCTGACGACTCCCGTATTATCGCGCACGGCCAACCGTTGTGCCAGTAGTTCTCGGCTGATCAGTAAGTCGTCGCGAGCGATAATGCCACCCAGCCATTGCTCATAACCAATTACGAATGCGAGCGATTCGCGCTGGACGATGACGGCGCTGCCAGTGGTGCTTCCGATGTCGGAGACGGCATCCATACGATTGACCGCCTTATCCGAGGTCCTGAGCACCACGGCGGCAAGCACGATCACGAGGAATACGAGCACAGCAAGTGCCCAGATCCTGCCTTGTCGCAGCGCGAAATCCTTGTTGCTTACTGGGGTCGGCACATCGACAGGTGCGTTGGACTCGTGCGTGCTCGTCATTTGACCGAGATCGAACTAAGTTTCACAAATTAAGTGTATCGGCTATGTTTTGTCGATAATTGGCAGCCGAAACTCTGCCACCGTGCCAACTGACTCAGACGAATTCAACGACCATGATCCGCCGTGCTCGTGAACGATAAACCCGACGATCATAAGGCCAATGCCAGTTCCTGGGATGGCGGCGGCGATCGCGTTACTGGAACGAAAGAAGCGGCTACCGATGTGTTGCAACTCGCCCCCCGGGATTCCGATTCCGAAATCCTTCACCACCACCGCAACTTCGCGCTTCCCGGCCGGCGTTGTGATCTGTCGGGCCGAAACCTCGACTCGACCGCCGAGATTACTGAACTTAATTGCGTTTGAAACGAAATTGTTGATGACGCGGAGAATCTCATTTTCGTCCCCTAACACCATCAGGGGCGCGTCACCGAGTTCAGTCACTATGGTCAGCTCCCCCGACTCTGCCAGTATGTGAAAACTCTTGACGGATTCGGATATGACTTTGCGAATATCGAACGGAGACATCTTAAATAGCACTTCTTCAGAATCGATCCGCAAGACAGTGAGCATGTTGTCGACCAGGTCACTCAATCGGAAAGCATTGCGATTGATTACTGCGGCCATGCGATTTCGTTCGGTGGTCGAAATAATGCTCTCGTCGCCGAGCAATTCGGAGTATCCAGTTATCGACGTGAGTGGAGTTCGCAATTCATGGTTGACGGTATTGAGGAAGTTCGTCTTAGTCATGTTAAATTGCCTCACCCATTCGTGCGCGGTCTCTTGCTGATACGCAAGCTCGTTGACGGCGCGCGATACCGCACGGATTTCTGCCGGCCCGAGGGTTTCGTCGGCGCGGGCACTGCTTTCTCCGCGATAGATCCGATTAACCACTTGACTCACGCCGATGAGCGGGAACGAGATATTTGAGGCGGAAATTATTAGCAAGACTGCGATAACTAGAAAGGCGACGACAAGGACCAAGGCGGCAACGGCGATTGTCTGGCGACTCACGCGACCCGCCACGACGACCGCCTTCTCGTTTACGTCAGTGATGTACGACGCGATGCTGGTGCTTGCCCCACGAAGGCTGTTGATCAGTTCTGCACCCGCGAGTTGATCGCCGCGCGGCGTGTCGGCCGAAGCAATGATCATGGTCTTGTCAACGAACGTGCGCAACCAAATTGACACGATTGATTCGCTGCTTTCAACAAGTTGAAGCAAACCAGGATCGCCGACCTTGACCGCCACGCGCTTGAGGTTGGCAATCGAATCGACCAATTCTGGTCGCGCCACTTCGAAGTCGGCAACGTATTTGCGGTCACCCGACAAGAGAAAAGATCTGATGGCTAGGTCGCTCGCCACTGCGCTCACCAGCACGCCCGCGTTGGCGGCGGTCAATTTGCGATACTCGGATAGGAGGGTATTCGATTGACGCGTCACCACCGACACCGCATAGCCATCTATCGCGGCCACGACAATGAGAAGCCCAATCACGATCGCCACCGACCTGCGAACGCGTCGACCGATCGTATCGCGGGCCTTGTCCACGCTTTCGTAATGCGCGGCCAGCGCAAAAAAATTCGGTTCGACGGGCGAATTGGACACGCCATCGCCGACATTCACCAAATCGAGTTGGTGGGTGCTATCGGCGTACGCGGAGCGGTCGTGCGGTGGAGATTCATCGGTGACGATTGCGCGGCTCAATTCTGCGAGTTGTGGGAGCGGTAGCCAAGGAATGTCAGCCACATGCGATTGCCAAGGAATCCCAACAACACACAAAGGAATACGAGCGCCGCAAGTTGCAACAAAAGGGGCAGGCGCTCGACCGGTGGTATGAGCGGCACGATCGCCCTTATGACCTTTGTGCTATATGTAGACGAACTTGTATCAAGATAAATCGAACCGCCACCTCGCGAAGCAACGACCGTGCAGATGCCGGCCGAAACGCCATAGATGAGCCCGGAGTCAGTGACGGTGCAAATTCCGGGAAGACTCAGCGTCTTGAAACGAATCATGTCTTCGCTCGTCCCGCCCGTCGCAACTGCTCTCGAAACCTGACCGCTGACGATGTCAAGTTTGACAACGGCCAATTCAATCGCGCTCTGGGGCTTGCGGATGCCAAAGCTCGTGAGGTGTCGCGTAAACAGGGTCACGGTTCTGTCGGCTTCGATGAAGTATCCGTCCGGCTGACCCTCGGGTAGAAGCGGCGACAACAGCCGCGGAATTAGGGTCCACGTGACGTCGTCCCTCGAGTACGCCAACACTGCGCCATCCGGAGGTGCGGGCAAGCGAATCTGAATTGGCGCATCCAGTTCGGTGACGGCTCCGCCGGACTGCATATTTGCGGTGATGATGATTGTCATGTAGCCCGCGTCGATTGTGTCTTGCTGCAACCGATCGAACATCAACATATTCCAAACGAGATTTAGAGTATTGGCTTCGGGCGGCACGATGACTTCAAGTACTTGTGGTGCACCAGAACTTGATGCGGCCTGGGGCACGTCGAGCGTCATGAAGGTCGCGCCATCAGGGGCGGTGACCACGTCTGGGGTCGTGAATAGAACCGGAATCGTCGTAGTCGTCGTGGTCTGTTCCGGCACAGTCGTAGTTGTGCCGCTACCAGGTTGAGGAGTTGTAGTGGTCGTAGTGACTTGCGTCGGAATCGTTGTCGATGTCGTGGTAGTTGTAGTTGACTCGGTAGTTGGCGGCGTAGCATTCGGCGGCTGCGGGACGGTCGTCGTAGTCGTTGTCGTAGTGGTCTCGGGTGGAATTGTCGCTGGCGGACTTGTGGTCGTCGTTGTCGAAACAGGAGTTGTTGTCGTAGTCGAATCCGGAGTTGTGGTCGTTGTCGAATCCGGAATTGTTGTAGTTGTGGTCGTCGTAGTGGTGGTGGTCGTAGTAGTCGTTGGTGGAGGTGCAACAGGCGTTCCAGAAACCGAACTAGAAACAGTAGGGCTTCCTGCACCGTTGCTCGCTACGCGTATCGCCACGGAATAGCTAACCCCATTAGTGAGCCCCGAGATCGTAAAGTTGCCTGCGCCTGTAAGCCCAGTAGTCACAAACGCGCCGCCGTCTAGCTGATATGAAATTGCGCTGATAGTGGCTCCGTTAGTCACTACCGATGACACAGTTGCTTCGAGTACTCCGTCGCCAGCAACAACGCTTACCGACGCGGTCGCGGCATTGACGGCAGTGGTGAATGATGCGATTGATCCAGTGGTCGTTCCGTTGGTGTTTGAAGCCACGATCCGGAAGTAATAGGTGGTGCCCGTGGTCAAACCAGAAAGCGCATGCGAAACCGAAGTGGCTGTGCCGCCAGAAACAGGAGACTCAGCCGCGGTCACGGTAGTCGATGGGCTCAAGCCAGAGGCCGTTCCGTATTCGAACGACACTGTAGTTGAAACAAGATTCGCATTCACCGAGCCAGTC
>JBKJMC010000262.1:0-3936 GCA_046596615.1 Ilumatobacteraceae bacterium
GATTGGCCCAAGTGCGGGGGCGATAACGGTTGGGATGATGAGCACGGTTGATGCTCTGGCGCGCTCTTCTTGTGGGAACGCTCGAAACAGCATTGCTGTGCCAACCGGAGTGAGCATGCCGCCGCCGATGCCTTGCAGAATTCTAAATGCGATCAGTTCGCCGATGCTGTTGGCCTGGCCACATAGGACCGATGCCAGCGTGAACATGAACAGCGCGAACAAAAACGTTCGCTTTGTGCCGAACTTGTCGCCAATCCATCCGGAAGAGGGGATCCATACTGCGATGGACAGCAGGTAACCGATCACTACCCACTCGATGCCAGAGCCCGTTGTCTTGAACGTTGATTGCAGCGTCGGGATCGCAACGTTGACGATTGTCATGTCCATAATTTCCATGAACATTCCAAGCACGAAAATTACAGCGACCACCCACTTGTATTCAAATGGCGGTTTGCGGGTCACGGCGTCCTTCTCTGCGTAGAGATTTTGCGAAGTTACTTGCTAGCGGCCGTAGGTGACACCGCCGTCAACAATGATTGTCGAACCAACCACGTAGTCGCCGGCGCGAGAAGCCAGATAGATCGCGGCGCCGGCCATATCCTCGGCCGTGCCAACTCGGCCGGCGGGGATCATCTTTGAAATTGCATCGGCGTGGTCGCGCGCCACCTTGTTCATCTCGGACGCAAATGCACCGGGCGCGATCGCCGTGACGCCGATGTTGTCTTTAATCAGTCGCAACGCCATGCGCTTGGTCATGTGAATGAGGCCGGCCTTGCTGCCAGCGTACGAGTAGGTCTCCATCTCATTGATCGAGATTCCGTCGATGGAGGCGATGTTGATGACCTTGGCGAGGTGACCTGTCGCCGCCGCGGCGCGCAATTGTGGCGCAAGTGCCTGGGTCAAAAAGAACGGTGTTTTCAAGTTGAGGTCAACGACCTTGTCCCATCCGCTTTCTGGGAAGGTGTCGAACTCGGCTCCCCACGCCGCGCCGGCGTTGTTGACGAGGATGTCGAGGCGCGGTTCGCGATTCGAGATCGCCGCGGCCAGAGTCTGAATGCCCTCGAGGGTCGAAACGTCGCCGGGGATCGAGATGCACTCGCCGTATTGCGAGAGCTGTCTGGCCGCCTCATCGCACTGCGCGGCCTTGCGCGCCGTGATGTACACGCGCGAACAGCCGTGCTCTAGAAAACCTTGCACGATCATCGCACCGATGCCGCGCGAACCACCAGTAACAAGGGCAACGCGACCATTGAGAGAGAAGATGTCTTTCATTTGAGTAACTCTAGAAGTTCGGCTACTTAAAACAAGAGCCGGGCAACTACGGTTGCGGGCATGAAGTTCTCGGTATGGCCCAACATGAACCGCCCGTTTGCCGAGGTGCAAACGCTTGCCCTGATGCTCGAGCGCGACGGCTGGGATGGGCTGTGGTACGCAGACCATTACATGCCCAACGCTCCGGACGATCAGCCGCTCGCGGGTGATGTGCTCGAGTGCTTCAGCGTGCTGGCTGGTCTTGCGGCCTCGGTCCCGCGAATTCGCCTAGGTTCGCTTGTCGCACCAACTACGGTGCATCACCCCGCGGTGATGGCCAAGCGCGCGGCCACTATCGACAACATCAGCGATGGACGCTTCGTGCTCGGTCTCGGCGCCGGCTGGCAAGTAAACGAGCACAAGGCCTATGGAATTGATTTGTTCGAACCCAAGGACCGTGTCACCCGTTTCGGAGAGGCGATCGAAATCATCTCGAGACTGCTGACCGAAGACCGGGTCAACTTTTCTGGTCAGCACTTCACGATCACCAACGCGCCGTGTGAGCCCAAGCCGGTGCAAAAGCCACTGCCGTTGCTGGTTGGTTCGGGAAGCCCGCGCATGCTCAAGTTCACTGCGCTCTTCGCCCAGGAGTGGAACACGTGGGGCACGCCGACCACAACGCCGGAAGTTGTGGCGCGGTTAAATGATGCGTGTGAGCTAGTGGGCCGCGACCCGCAGACGATGCACAAGACCACTCAGTCACTCGTGTACATAGTCAAAGATTCGGTGGATGTCGAAGCGGTTCGCGCCAAGATTCCGGCAGATCGCGCGCTTGTAGGTACAACCGCGCAATTGACTGAATTGATTGGGCAGTACAGAGACCTTGGCTTCAACGAATTTTGCCTGCCAGATTTCACCCTGGGAAAAACCTTCGCCGAGAGAACCGAAGCGATTCAACAGTTTTTCAGCGAAGTCGCCGTTCACTTTCGCGACTAGACGCGGCAACTAATATTCGCGTGACAGTATTAACCAAACCGGCTTTGCCTGCTAGATAATTGGGGGTCCGCACTTTGAAGGTTCCACTAACAGTTATTGATCACCTGCGTCGCGCCGAGCAGGCCTACCCGGATCGCGTCGCCTTTGTCGACGAGCCCGACCAGCCCGCTATGTCTTGGGGTAGTCAGACCTATAGGCAAATGGCCGAGAGTGCCCGCGCCCAGGCCGCCGGCCTCGATTCGCTCGGAGTGGCCCAGGGCGCCCGAGTTGCAATAGTCAGCCAGAACTCGGCGCGCCTTCTCACGAGTTTTTTCGGTGTCAGCGGCTCGGGCCGCATTCTCGTGCCGATCAATTTTCGACTCGTCGCCGATGAAATCAAGTACGTCATCGAGCACAGCGGCGCAGAGGTGCTGATTGTCGACCCCGAACTAAATGACGCTCTCGCCGGCGTCACCGCCAAGCATCGCTTCGTGATTGGCGAGCAATCCGACGACCTGCTGTATCGCTTCGGCGCAGAGGTAAAACATTGGGAGCCGAACGAGGATGCGACCGCGACGATCAACTACACGAGTGGCACCACCGCGCGACCCAAGGGAGTGCAACTTACGCACCGCACGCTTTGGCTAAACGCCGCCACGTTTGGTTGGCACATGGGAGTCAGTGACCGAGACGTCTACCTGCACACGCTTCCACAATTTCACTGCAACGGATGGGGCATGGTCTACGCGGTAACCGCGATGGGCGGCGAACACATTGTGTTGCGCAAAGTCGACGGAATCGAAATCTTGCGCCGAGTCGAAAAACATGGCGTCACACTGCTTTGCGCAGCACCGTCAGTAGTCAATGCGATTCTCGATGCCGCCGCGAATTGGCCGGGCGAAATACCGGGTCGCGGCCGAGTGCGCATAGTCGTTGCCGGAGCCCCGCCGCCGACCAAAACTATCGAGCGAGTCGAGGCCGAACTGGGCTGGGAATTTAACCAGATCTACGGTCTCACCGAAACGGCGCCCGTGCTTACGGTCAATCGCCCGCGCGCCGAGTTCGACTCGTTGACGCCGGCAGAGCGTGCCGCCAAGTTGAGCGCGGCGGGGGCGCCGGCCATAGGAGTCGAAACCAGGATCGATGAACACGGCGAAATTTTGGCCCGCGGCAACGTTGTGATGGAGGGCTATTGGAACCAGCCCGAAGAAACCGCCAAGGCAATCGCCGACGGATACTTTCGCACGGGCGACGGCGGCACGATCGGCGGCGATCACTACTTGACGATTTCTGATCGCAAGAAGGACGTGATCATTTCGGGAGGAGAAAATATAAGTTCAATTGAGGTCGAAGATGCGATCTTTTCTCACCCCGAAGTTTCGGAAGTTGCCGTCATCGGAATCCCCGACGAGAAATGGGGCGAACTGGTGATGGCCCTCGTAGTTAAGACGGCCGAATCGACATTGACGGAAGGCGAAATCATTGCCTATGCCAAGACCAAGCTGGCCGGTTACAAGTGCCCGAAGCGCGCAGAGTTTCGCGTCGATTTGGCGCGCACCGCGACTGGCAAATTACAGAAGTTCAAGTTGCGTGAGCCGTACTGGAGGGGTTTCACTCGCCAAATCAATTGACAAATCGGAATCGCGACTTTGCGAATAGGTGAGTCATAATGTTGCAGATGAATACGACCTCTGCCGGCACGCCACAATC
>JBKJMC010000225.1:0-3092 GCA_046596615.1 Ilumatobacteraceae bacterium
GCCGAGCATCGTGCCGACCGTGCGGTTAACGTTTCCGATCGGCGTTCTCACCGTTACTGGCGTGGCGTCGGTGATCGCCCCAGCGCATAGTTGCAGTAATTTCACGTCGAGCGCGTCGCCGAGGCAGTGGTCTTGCGCAACCGAGTTGTGCAGCGTTTGCTTATACGGGTTTGACGGTTTAGCGAGTATCGGCGAAATGTCCAGGCCCTGAGCCTTCCAATGCGTGATGGCACGGCGCGTGTTCAGAGCCTCGACATGGCCGACAGCGTCGCGCAATGTCTTGAAGCCGAGTTGCGCCAGGTACTCGCGCACCTCTTGGGCGATAAACTCGAAAAAGTTAATCACGAACTCTGGTTTGCCAGAGAACCGCTTTCGTAGTTCGGGGTTTTGCGTGGCGATGCCGACTGGGCAGGTGTCGAGGTGACATACGCGCATCATCACGCAGCCGCTGACGACAAGCGGCGCCGTTGCGAAACCAAACTCTTCGGCTCCGAGTAGCGCGGCGACGATCACATCGCGTCCTGTCTTCATCTGCCCATCCGCCTGCACGACGACGCGATCGCGCAAACCGTTAAGTAACAACGTCTGCTGAGTCTCCGCCAATCCCAACTCCCACGGCGCACCGGCGTGCTTCAGGGAAGTGAGCGGCGAGGCACCCGTGCCGCCGTCGTGCCCAGAGATCAATATGACATCGGCCTTGGCCTTGCTTACGCCGGCCGCGACGGTGCCGACACCAACCTCGGCAACGAGCTTGACATGCACGCGCGCGGACGGGTTCGAGTTCTTCAGGTCGTGAATCAGCTGCTTTAGGTCTTCGATCGAATAGATATCATGGTGCGGCGGCGGGCTGATGAGTCCCACGCCTGGAGTGCTGTGACGCGTCCTGGCGATCCACGGATACACCTTGTAGCCGGGCAGCTGCCCGCCCTCGCCCGGTTTTGCACCTTGCGCCATCTTAATTTGGAGGTCGTCGGCATTCACTAGATACTCGCTCGTAACGCCAAACCGACCCGAAGCGACTTGCTTGATGGCCGAGCGCTTCGAATCGCCATTTGGCATTGGCGCGTAGCGCTCGGGGTCTTCGCCACCTTCGCCCGTGTTGCTCTTGGCGCCGATTCGATTCATGGCGATCGCCAGATTTTCGTGTGCCTCTGCCGAGATCGACCCATAACTCATCGCGCCGGTAGAGAACCGCCTGACGATCTCGCTGATTGGCTCGACTTCGTCGATTGATATTGCCTGACGATCGTCTGCGAACTCGAATAACCCGCGCAGAGTCGACAGCACCATTGACTGATCGTCAACACTCCGCGTGTATTGCTTGAATACGTCGTAGCGACCGGAGCGAGTGGCATGCTGCAATCGATACACGGTTTCTGGATTGAAAAGATGATGTTCGCCCTCGCGGCGCCACTGGTATTCTCCGCCTAGCTCTAACTTTCGATGGCTGCGCTGATCCGGCCTAGAGGGATGAGCGATGCTGTGACGGCTTGCCACCTCGGTGGCAATCTCGGCCAGCGTGATGCCACCGAGCCTCGAGACCGTGCCGATAAAAAATTCGTCGACGATCTCTCGGCTCAGGCCGATCGCCTCAAAAATTTGCGCTCCCGTGTAGGACGCCACCGTCGACACGCCCATCTTCGACATCACCTTGAGCACGCCCTTGCCGGCGGCCTTAATGTAGTTGGCGATCGCCTTGTGCGGGTCAATTCCGCCGAGGCCGTGCATGCCCAATTCCTCGTCAGCGTGTATCAAGTCTTCGATCGACTCAAACGCGAGGTACGGATTAATCGCGCCAGCGCCGTAGCCAATCAGTAACGCCATGTGGTGCACCTCACGCGCGTCGCCGCACTCGACGATCAGACCGGCCTGGGTGCGCTGTTTTGTCGAGATCAGGTGATGATGCACCGCGCTCGTAAGAAGCAGCGACGGAATTGGCGCAAAGACATCGTCGCTGTTGCGATCTGAAAGCACCACGATGCGCGCGCCGGCCACTATCGCGGTGCTAACCGCATCTTGAATCTCGTTGATAGCCAGACGTAATCCAGATTCTCCATCCGCGACACGGTAGAGACCGCTAATCACCACGGAGGCGAGATGGCCGCGGTCGCCGTCGTCGTTGATGTGAATTATCTTGGCGAGCTGGTCGTTGTCAATAACCGGAAATGGCAGAACAAGTTGTCGGCAGCTCTCGGCAGTAGCCGATAGCAGGTTTGCCTCGGGACCAACAGAAGAGCCCACCGATGTGACGACCTCTTCGCGAATCGCGTCGAGCGGCGGATTCGTCACCTGCGCGAACAACTGCGAGAAGTAATCGAACAGCAGACGCGGCCGAGCCGAAAGCACCGCGATCGGAGTGTCCGTGCCCATCGAGCCGAGCGGTTCGCCACCAGACTTGGCCATCGGCGCTAAAATTATTTTCAACTCTTCGTGGGTGTATCCAAATACTTGCTGACGACGTAGCACGCTGTCGCGGCTGAACACGACGTGCTCGCGGGGCGGCAACTCATCGAGTTCGACGAGCCCGTCAGACAACCACTGCGCATATGGCTCTGCCAGCGCCAACTGTGCCTTAATCTCTTCGTCTTCGACAATCCGCTGCTGCAGCGTGTCAATAAGCAGCATCTTGCCCGGCTTCAGGCGCCCCTTGCGCACGATACGAGCGGGGTCGATGTCGACTACGCCGACTTCGCTAGCCATAATCACCAAGTCGTCGTCGGTGACCCAATATCGGCTTGGGCGCAAACCGTTGCGATCGAGCACAGCGCCGATCACGGTGCCGTCGGTGAAGGCAACGCTCGCGGGGCCGTCCCACGGTTCCATAAGCGCGGCGTGATAACGATAGAACGCGCGCTTGGCCGGCTCCATCTTCGGATTGTTCTCCCATGCTTCGGGAATCATCATCAATACTGCGTGCGGCAACGAGCGACCGCCGAGGTGCAACAACTCGAGCACCTCATCGAAACTCGCAGAGTCGGATCCGCCAGCAGTACAGATCGGAAACACGCGGCCCAGTTCCGGCAACTTGTCGCTTGCCAGCAGCGACTCGCGGGTGCGCATCCAGTTGCGATTGCCCTGCACCGTGTTGATCT
>JBKJMC010000042.1:0-2867 GCA_046596615.1 Ilumatobacteraceae bacterium
GTCACTCACTTCACTTGCTCATGACATTGCGAAACAAGGTTTCACTGAGCATAATCGACGATGCCTCGAATTCCTGACGGCTCGATTACAGGCTGCGTCTGCCATTCAAAACGAGCGATAACAATCACGTGCACCGAAGTCGCGATCGGTGTTTTTCCAAATAGAACGTCATTTCGCCGCGACTCGGTGACGTGTGTCGTTATTCCCTTGAATTTGACCGATGCCAGCCGTGTTGCGAATCTCAGGTCAGTACGAACAATTGCAATGTTCAGTGCTGGGCATACCGTTTCCGTTCGTGGAGTCAATCGCATCACGAAAAAAACGTGATCGCGGTGAATCACGGGACGATGACACCGCTACCTTCAATCTCACGATAAGCGACTACGACGGAGATAGCGTCCCAGCGCAGATAGAGGAATCGTCCCGATTCCTGTTACAGAACATGGACGCCATAAATGGAATGCGAGAATTACCCGGCCTGGAGAATCTTTGCGTGGACTTTTGCTGGGACTTTCCGTCGACCAGTATCGGGCAATACAATTTGTTTCCGTGTTCGTTTATAAAGCTCTGCGGCACACTAGGTATCGACATCCAAGTGTCGGTGTATGCTGTGTCCGAAAGTGTCGTGCAAGATGATCCGAAACGGGAATAACAATCCATTGCAGCCAAGTGGCGGACCGTCCGCTCTGACTTTTAGAAACTTTACTTGCCGCCACTGGGTGAATCGAGCCGTTGAACTAAACCGCTTCGCCTACGAGCCATTGTGATCGAGACAGGCTTCTTCTGGCCTGGTTGGTATTTCTGTCTTACGATATCATCTTGTGGTCACGCTTCGACTTTGCTTCGCTCATCTCAGGTTCATTTACTTGTTCCGTCGTAGCTATGTCAGCTTTTACTTTCCGCCAATAGCGGATATCTAGACTCTTCGTTACAACGCAGCGTTAGCTAGCCCTGGCCTACATGCCAAGCTAAGTATCTTGTCCTGTTAACGATTAAAGCGATTAAAGGGATTGCGCTTTTTGTGACGGCAATCATGCTGAAATCGCGGGCTATTTTGCCTGTTTGTTTCATTTCGATCACTTCACTTAGAAGGCCGTTTCTATGACTCCGTTTCGAAAGCGTCTTACTCCAATTACCAAGCGAATGGCTGAGGATATGCTCCTCCGCAACATGTCCGTTCGCTCCATCGACACCTACACTTATCACGTCGATCGCTTCGCAAAGCACTTCGGCAAGCAACCTGAAGATCTTGGACCAGAAGAGATCCGTGAGTTCCAACTCTGGATGATCCAAGTCAATAAATCTTCTTGGAGCCAGTTTAATCAAGCCGTTTGTGGCCTACGGTTCCTCTACTCGATCACCTTGTCGAGACCTTGGGTCGTCCAATCCGTGCCGTACGGCAAACGTCCCAAGTCCTTGCCAACGGTTCTCGGCCAAGAAGAAGTCAATCGGCTCATCGCATGTGTGGACCATCTCAAACATCGAGCTGTCCTGTTGACCCTCTACTCGGCAGGGCTGCGATTGACCGAAGCGACCAATCTCAAAGCTCAACACATCGACTCAGAGCGGATGCAGATCAAAGTCGTCAAAGGAAAGGGAAACAGGGACCGTTTCGTGCCGCTAGCCTAACGGTTTTGAATATAATTAAGCAGTACACCGAACCGTTCATCAACGAGCATGGTAAAACCGATGCGGCCCAAGTCAAAAGCACCTTGGCTCGACTTGGGTTCTGCCGAACCGCTCCGATGGGCGGTCGAGTGTATCGCTGTACGAGTTGCGACTTCAAGTGTAATATCTACAACTCATGTACCGATCGGCACTGTCCGCAATGCGTTGGAGCAAGGCGAGCGGATTGGCTTGCCAAGACCGAGAAGCTTCTTCGGTCGGAAGTGACTTATTTTCAAGTTATCTTTACTTTGCCAGAGCAACTTTCCGCGTTGGCACTTGGGAATCGATCGGTTCTTTATAAGTTACTCTTCGGGTCGGCTTGGAAAGCACTCAGCAAATCGATACGCGACGAGCTTGGCATGCGACCGGCGGCAGCCAAAGTGCTTCATACTTGGAATCAGCGGTTAGAGCATCATCCGCATATCCATGCGTTGGTCCCAGGCTGCGGCCCATCGCTTGATTGCAAGAGTTGGATTCCTTGTCGCATGACCAAAGGAACGATCCATGAACCTCCTAAACCATTTTTAGTAGACAACAAACGATTGGGTTGGCAGTTCCGAGACGCATTCATTGCAGGGGTCGCACGACTTCAAAAGGCGGGTAAGCTTAAGGTGGTAGACTCCGTGGTGTTGGACGCTGCACATCCTGCCCAAGGGCTTTACGCGATCAAGGTTCTTCGGTGGCTGGAGCAATATACGTCGCAAAGACTACGGAAAAAGCTGCGACGAGCTATCGCCAGTGTCAAACCGAGCCCAAGAACCGACTACGAAACTACTCGCAAGCGAAGAAGCGGACTCGCAAGCACCGGCCAAAAAGTGTCCGAAGTGCGAATGCGAGATGGAGTTAGAGTCAGCGACCCACCGTCCAAGTTGGCGGGAACTGTTTTATGGCGAGCACCAGCCCTCGTGGTGGCGCAACGACGGGAGTGGCTGAAGATGAGCGAACTTTCCGACACGAGCGCTCACCCAAAATCACCGCAGTCCAACACCGAGGACAAGTCGAGCGGTCTGGACTTAAGGCACAACCAAGCAATCAGAACCGTCACAATCGGTCGGACCGGCGACAGCCAATTGGCTGGAAAACATGCGGCAAGCATGTTGCAGATGCTCCTACCAGTCTGTTAGACTGTTGGCACGAAAAGCGGAACGCATTGAATCCGCATTAGTCAAACACGGCGAAGCGACTTCGCCCATTTCAAT
>JBKJMC010000048.1:0-2834 GCA_046596615.1 Ilumatobacteraceae bacterium
GTCGAACTTGGACGCGAGGTGCGTCGCCTGCGACTGCACCAGGACCGAACGCAGCACCATCTCGCCGACGACGCCAATGTCTCGTTATCCGCGCTAAAAAACTTAGAACTGGGGCGCGGATCCGGGCTTCGGACTCTGATCCTGGTCGCGCGCGCATTGGGACGAACAGACTGGTTGGAATCGTTCGCACCACGGGAGCCGTCGATTAGCCCGATGCAGATGCTTCGTCAACGGCAACTGGAGGCATCGCGGGTAAGAAAGCGCGCCTCTCACATCCGCGACCCAAAGGCGACGACCAAATGAGCTACCAGCAAGTCGACCTAGTCGAGGTTCGCGCGTGGGCGCGCACCGTCGGAGCCGTCGCCCTCGACCCGGCCACGGGGTACTACGCATTCGATTACGACAACGATTGGATTACGAACGGGCGTAAATTGTCCCCGCTGCACATGCCAAATCAACTTGGAACATTCGTGTTCACACAGCTGTCGCGGCAAACCTACTATCGGCTTCCCGCGATGCTCGCTGACGCACTTCCAGACAAATTCGGCAACGCGCTCGTCGACGCCTGGCTGGCCGACAACGGTATCCCAATCAATCGGATAACCCCGCTCGACAGGCTCGCCTATGCGGCCGATCGAAGCATGGGTGCGTTGACTTTCCACCCACCAGTTAATCGAGATCAAGAGGACACCACCGCAATCCAACTTGCGGATCTCGTCCGCGCGGCGCGAGAAATGGTGTCCGGTGAAATCACTTCCGCACCCGCCTTGAACGCCCTATTGCGTCAACTCATTCAAGTCGGAACGTCGGCGGGAGGCGCTCGCGCCAAAGCTGTCATCGCCTACAACCGCGCTACCGGACAGATTCGACCAGGACAGCTGAATGCCCCGGATGGATTTGAACATTGGCTGATCAAACTCGATGGGATCAACAGCCACGTAGCGCGCGACCACGACCCATTCACCAGCAGCCAGGGCTACGGGCGGGTCGAGTACGCGTACTACCTCATGGCATTAGAGGCAAGTATCGAAATGAGCGAGAGCCAGCTTCTGCCAGAGGGTCCACGCGCTCACTTTCTGAGTCGTCGCTTCGACCGCACCCTAGATGGTCGCCGCGTACATATGCAGTCGTTGTGCGGACTTGCTCACCTTGACTTCAACTTGTCCGACACCCACTCCTACAATCAGTACTTAGACACAATAATCGAACTCGGCCTGGGTCGCGACGCGCTGGCGCAGGCATTTCGGCGAATAGTATTCAACGTGGCGGCGGTTAACCGCGATGATCACACCAAGAACTTGGCATTCCTGTTACCCGAAGACGGCGACTGGCAGTTAGCCCCGGCATTCGATGTAACCCATGTGCACAATCCGAGTGGAGAATGGACGCAACGCCACCAGATGAGCGTCAATGGCAAATTCGACAAGATCAACTTGGAAGACCTCTTGGCGGTCGGCGATCATTACCTAATTCACGGCTACAAAAATGTAATTGGCGAAGTCCTGCAAGCGATCGACCGTTGGCCGAACTTTGCAGGCCTCTCCGCCGTCGATGACGACACGACTCGTCGCATTGCGGACGATCACGCGCGACACCGACCGCGCTGAACACTTCCTTCCAAATGCCCCAGCTATTTGTTTATCAGCGATTCCGGCTGTTCGAGCAAGGTTCTGACTAACTGGATGAACGTCGCCGCCTCCCACCCATCGACCACTCGGTGATCAAAACTCGACGAAAGATTCATCATTGTTCTCGGCTCGAAACCTTGACCGCTCCACACCGGCCGGCGTTGAATCTTGTTGACGCCGACAATTGCGACCTCGGGATGGTTGATGAGAGGCGTCGTGACAAGGCCACCGAGGGCGCCGAGGGAGGTTACCGTGATGGTCGAACCAGAGAGTTCGTCGCGGGTGGCGACCCCTGTTCGCGCGCCATCTGCGACGCGCGCAATTTCGGTCGCGATCTGCCACAGATCGAGCGTGGCGACGTCGCGCACGACCGGCACCATCAACCCGTTTGACGTTTGTGTGGCGACCCCGATGTGCGGCGACGCGTAGGTCGTGAGAATTCCGGCTTCGTCATCGAACGTCGCGCTCAGATGCGGGTGATCCTTGACCGCAATCACGATGGCGCGCATTAGAAATGGCAGAAGCGTCAGTTTCGGGCGCAGCCCGGCTGACTCGGAGTTCAATTTTGCGCGAAGTTCTTCTAAGGCGGTGACATCGACTTCGTCGACATAGGCGAAGTGCGGGATACGCGAGGCAGAGATCGTCATCTTCTCGGCGATCTTTCTTCGAAGGCCGATAAAGCGAATCTCCTCCGTGCCTTCGCCGCGCTTCGGTTTGTTCTGCTCAAGGTCCTCCCTGGTGACGCGACCGTCTGGCCCGGTGCCCGCGACGTCAGCGAGATCAATTCCGAGATCCTTCGCGAGTTGTCTGACCGCCGGAGCAGCGACAGATCTGCTCGCCGCTCCTGTGGGATTCAATTGCCCATCGGGAGAAATTGCCTCGTGTGTTGCCGCCGGGACCTCGACACCTCCCGATTCGCTTCCGCCAACCTCAACACCAACGATTACTGATCCGACGGCGAGCATCTCGCCGGGTTCGCCACTCAGAAACATGATAATTCCGCTCACCGGAGCAGAAACCTCGACCGTAACCTTGTCGGTCATCACATCTGCGAGCGGATCGTCGACCTTGACCTCGTCGCCCACCGCCACGCGCCATTCGACGAGTTCAGCCTCGGCGATTCCCTCGCCGACATCGGGAAGTTTCACATTGTGAATAGTCATCTCATGCCTTTACTGTTGCGATCATGGCCGCCCCGACGCGCGC